>JBBSXX010000112.1:0-8536 GCA_038045565.1 Nanobdellota archaeon | reverse complement strand
CCCCTCGGGTCCATTTGATATTGAACAAAGTGAAATATCAAAAATCTGGAGGATTTTAAGTCACAAGGGTTCATATCACTTTACTTTGTAAAAAGGAAAGTTACCAAGATTAATAATCTTGAGTACCATCGGGTCCATTTGATGTTTGAAAAGAATTAATTCTCATGGATTCTTTTTAATTCTAAAAATTCACTATTAACCTGATGTGCAAATCTAGGTCCTGCATAAGGATTATTCCTATGCTTATATACAAAACCAGTATATGCTAAAAATGCTTTTGCTTGTCCATTTGATGCTTCCATTAAATTATAAGCATCTTCTCCAGTTGAAATTCCTCCAACGGCAATTATGGGTTTTTTAGTTAATTTAACAATTTCTTTAACACCATCTAATGCATATTCTTTTAACTCTGGACCACTTTTTCCACCTTTGCCATATTTATCATGAGTTATTCCAAGTGTATTTACAACTTCATAACCACTAACAGAATTATCAGCAACCTCAACAATTTTTTCAAGTTTTTTTGAAGGCAAATTTGGAGAAAGTTTGATTAATACAGGGCTAAAATAACCAACTTCCCTAATGGCAGAAAGTAAATCACTTAGAGAATTAGGATCATCTTCAAAAGTTTTTCCATCTTCAGTATTTGGACAACTTAAATTAAGAACAATATAAGCTAAATTATTATTATTTCTCAAAAAAGCATATGCTAAATTATAGGTATTTTTAATATCTTCAATAGCCTTATCTCCTTTAAGAGATGAGTCATTTGTTTTTGTAATATTTAATGCAAAAGGACTTTTTGAATGTGAAACTCTGTTTATTACATCTGTAGCAGGATCTCCATTAAGACCCATTCTGTTTAATAAATTCCCACCATCTAGTCTGAATAATCTTGGTTTAGGATTTCCTTTACTTCCTTTATAAGTTACACTTCCAACTTCAATAAAACCAAATCCATATTTTCTAACACAATCCACTAATTCTCCATTTTTATCAAAGCCGGCAGCTAATCCAATTGGATTATCAATCTCAACCTCAAAAAGTTTAGTCTTGCTTTCTTCTGTTCTAAATCTTCCAAGAGAAAAAAAGCCATGTTTCATTCCAAACTTGCCAAATTTATGAGCAGTTTCAGGATCTAATCTTAAAAGTAAATCATGGGAAATATCTTGAAGCATTATTTTAAATATTTTTCAGCTTTATAAAAATAATTACATTTAAAACACTATAATAATACTTTTAAAACAAAAACAATTAGAATATTTATGAAATATGTTTCTCCAATTGATCCGCATGTTCATCTTAGGGGTGATGAATATACGACTAATTTTTTAGAAATGGGTTTTGATGATGCAAGAGTTGTTGGTTTAGTTGCAATGATTGAACAGCCAAATCCTCAACCATGGTTAACAAATATAAATGCAGTTCAAGCGAGATATGAAAAAGCAAATCCATATTTCAGAAGAACAGGAGTAGCTCATAAAATTCATATTGGTTTAACAAATAACTTAGAACAAGTTAGATCAGCTTTATCATCAGTTATGTCAAATGAATGTGGTTTAGTTTCAGATAAAACATTCTATACACATTCAATAGGAAATATGGGGATTCTTGATGAAGATATTCAAAGAGAAATTTGGAAAATTAAAGGAGAGTTAAGATATAGGGGAGTTTCAATAGGACATTTTGAAGATGAAAAAGCCTTCACAGGAATTTTTAATCCAGAATTTCCAATTCTTCATTCAAAATTTCAAAATCCAGAATCAGAATTGATTCAGGTTCAAAGACAAATTAGAAATGCAAGAAATTCTAAATTTGAAGGAACATTTTATATTGCACATGTTTCAAATCCAGCAACAATAGATTATATAGAATCTGAAAGAAAGAAACAACTAGGATTTAGAATTGTTATAGAATCAACTTTCCATCACCCTTTTTTGAACTGGGAAGATTATAAAATACATGGTAACAGAGTTAAGATGAATCCTCCTCTTAGAGCTAAAGAAATGCAAGAAAGGTTATTAGAATATCTTTTAGCAGGAAAAGTAGATATAATTGGAACAGATCACGCTCCTCACCCTCTTGAAAGAAAAGATGATCCAGAAAAACCTGCATCGGGAATTTCAGCAATCTTATTCTGGCCAAAAGGAATAGAATTATTAAAAAAAGCCGGAATGAAAGAAGATAAACTCCAAGAAACAACTTTCTATAATGCAAATACATTATTTTTCAATGGAAAATTAAAACCAACTCTAGTAGATATTGAATATAATCCAGAATTATGGGAAAGATATGGGTATAATCCTTTCTCAAGAATTGATAATTAATAAAAGCAAAAGCTTTATATATCAATTGATATATAAAAAAATATGAACATATTAAAAAGAAAAGAAAAAGAAAATCCTTTTATAAGATCTCCAAATTTGCAGACAATTCTTATGATTGAAAAAACTATAGAAAATTATAGTGGGGAGTTTAATAGAACAGATCTATGGAAAAAATTGCCAAGAAAGGTAATGTGGCAGACTTATTTAATATCATTGGATTATCTTGAAAGCATAAATAAGATAGCTTTTGATAGGGTAGATAAAGTAGCTTATATTTGGAATCCAAAATTAGCTAAATTAGTAAAAAATATGAAAAAATATTAATATGATAAAACCTTCAAGAGTAAAGTTTATTTCACTAGAATTAGAGAATGAATTTAATTCTTTAAGTGAGGATGATTTTATAAAAAAATCAATAAAAAGGGCTATTAATGATCTGAAGAAAAATGCTTTTTGTGGAATTCAGATACCTAAGAGATTATTTCCTGTAGAATATGTTAAAAAATACGAAATCACTAATTTATGGAAATATGATCTACCAAATGGCTGGAGACTATTATATACAATAACTGTTGAAAATAGGATAGAATTACTTTCGATATTTCTTGAATGGATGTCTCATAAAGACTATGAAAGAAGATTTAATTATTAGTCACTATTCAACTCTTGCATAATAACCACTCATCCATGGAGTATATTTCATTACAGGAACACTTACAACATGATTTCCTAAAAGAGTTACAGCATCCATAAAAATCATTTCATTCATTGAAGGACAATAACCTACTATTTCAATAGGATCAATCATAAAAGAAACAACTTCGGTATTATACTGATTTTCTGAAGACATTTTAATATTAATTAATAAGATGCAATATCTTTACCTAATTTTAAGTTATGAAATTTGCTTTATATTTACAATTTTGATTAAAGGGATCATTAATTTATCACGTTTCTCTTGAATTAAATCAATATATTTTCAACTTAATAATTTAAATGATATTACCTAAAAATATCATTTTCCACTATGTCCAAATCCACCAGCTCCTCTTTCACTCTCACTTAAACTATCCACTTCTATAAATTCAGCAGTTTCAAATTTATTTAAAACAGCCTGAGCAATTCTATCACCATGTTTTACTTCAAAAACATCTAACCCATGATTTATTAAAATTATTCCAATATCTCCTCTATAACCTGAATCAATAGTTCCAGGAGAGTTAACAATAGAAATTCCATGTTTAGATGCTAATCCACTTCGAGGTCTTAATTGAAGTTCATATCCATTAGGAATTTCCATTCCTAATCCTGTTTTGAATACTCTTCTCTCTCCAGGTTTTAAGGAATAATCTTCAATTGCACAAAGATCCATTCCTGCATCTCCTACTCTTGCGTAAGTAGGAATAATTGCTAATTCATTTAGTTTTTTTACTTTTAATTTCATTTATCCACATCCACCACCTTTATACTGTCCACAACTTTTACATTTTGGATTATGACATCCTGATTCAAAACTATATTCTTCTCCTCCACAAAATTCACATACAAACTTTTTATCAAGTTTTCCATGATTTCCACCTATTTCTATTTCTTCATCTGACTCAACTCTAACTTGAGACATTATTTTATCATACTCATCACTTTTTCTATCAACTTTTCTTAAATCAGCTTTTCTTACTGTATTTACTATTTTACTTGTAACAGGATCTCTACGGATAATTCCATTTCTTAAGAAGTAATCTTCAAATGCTAATCCTACCCCATGTTCAATAGATTTAATTCTTCTTGGGCCCATACCTTCATCTTCATTTGAGTAAGCAGATTGTAACCTTGTAACTATTTCTGCCCAATCAGGATTAGGCCCTCTTAGTATTTCTGTTCTATCCATACCTGATTGACCAAAGCTAACGCTTGTTGCTGCTCCTAAAGGAGCTCTTATTTGGAAATCTTCATTAGGAATGAAATATGCTTTAGCATTTTTATCATCAATATACAAATCACTAGTAGCAATTATATGCAGGGTATCTTGATTAACCTCTCTTTTTATTCTATATTTTATTGCTTGAGGTTTTATTTCTAAAGCAGGATGAAGTTTAACCTTCTGTTGAATTAATTTTACCTTATCCTCAAGATCTCCAGCTTTAATAAGAACTCCTGACCTTGATTCATCAACATAAACAGTTACTCCTTTACAACCCTCTTTCCAAGCAGTTTCATATAATTGTTCAACTAATTCTTCAGAAGCATCTTTTGGTAAGTTAATAGTAACACTAATTGAATGATCAACCCATTTCTGAATAGCTCCTTGTAATTTTACCTTTGCAAGCCAATTGACATCATTTGCAGTAGCTAAATGATAAGGAGATTTTGCTATTATCTCTTCAAGTTCTATTTTTTTATCTTCACTTCTAACACTTGCATCTGCAATACTTTTAACTTCATCAACATTATATCCATTAGCTTCCAACCAATCAGCAAATTTATGGTGGAAGACTTTGAATTTTTCCCAAGAATCTCCAACTTCATCAACATAATCAATGTTTACTCTTTTATCGTTAGGATTAACCTTTCTTCTTCTTTCATAAATAGTTAAAAATGCTGGTTCAACTCCAGAAGTTGTTTGAGCCATTAAACTAACTGTCCCAGCTGGAGCAATAGTCATAAGAGCAATATTTCTTCTTCCATGAGTAACCATATCTTCGTATAACTTTGGGTCAGCTTCCTTAATTCTCTGAATCAAAGGATTATTTTCTTCTCTTTTTGCATCATAAATTGGGAAAGCTCCCCTTTCTTTAGCAGTTTCAACTGAGGATCTATAAACTTCAAGAGCCATTGTTTTATGAATATTGGTGGAAAATTCAATTGCTTCATCACTTCCATATCTCATACTAAGAGCAGCTAACATATCTCCTTCAGCAGTTATTCCAATACCCGTTCTTCTTCCCCTAATTGATTTATCTCTTATTTTTACCCATAAATTTCTTTCAACACTTTTTATATCTTCGGGTTCAGGATCTCTATCAATCTTCTCTATCATTTGATCAATCTTTTCTATCTCAAGATCAACTATATCATCCATCATTCTTTGAGCATATCTCGAATGTTCCTTAAATAATTCCATATCAAAGGAAGCTTCTTTTGTAAAAGGATTTTTAACATAACTAAATAAATTCTGAACTAATAACCTACAACTATCATAAACACATAACGGTATTTCTGCACAAGGATTTGTACCTACAGTTTTAAATCCTAAATCAGCATAACAATCTGGTATAGATTCTCTAATAATTGTATCCCAGAATAATAATCCTGGTTCAGCAGACTTCCAAGCATTATGTGTAATTTTTTTCCATAATCCTTTAGCATTAATTTCTTTTCTAAGTGTTGGTTCAGAAGATTCAACAGGATATTGTTGAACATATGGCTTACCTTCAAGTGCAGCTTTCATAAATTCATCATCAACTCTTACCGAGACATTTGCTGCAGTAACTTTTCCAGAAGTCATTTTTGCATCAATAAATCCTTCTGCATCAGGATGTTTAATAGAAATACTAAGCATTAATGCTCCTCTTCTTCCATCTTGAGCAACTTCTCTAGTTGAATTAGAATATCTTTCCATAAAAGGAACAATTCCTGTTGAAGTAAGAGCACTATTCATTACAGGAGTTCCTTTAGGTCTTAAATAAGACAAATCATGACCTACTCCTCCTCTTCTTTTCATTAACTGAACTTGTTCTTCATCAATCCTCATTATTGCTCCATAAGAATCAACTTCATTTCCAATAACAAAACAATTAGATAACGAAACCATTTGCAAATTATTTCCAATACCTGCCATTGGACTTCCTTGAGGAATAATATATCTAAAATTTTCCATTAAACCAAATAATTTTTCTTCACTTACAGGATTGGGATAATTGGATTCAATTCTTGCAATTTCAGAAGCCATTCTTCTATGCATATGCTCGGGAGATGATTCATATATATTTCCAAAAGAATCTTTTAGAGAATATTTTTGTATCCAGTTTTTAGCCGCTTGTTCATCACCCTTAAAATATTGTAAAGAAGTAGTTAAGGCTTCATCATAAGTATATTTAGTAGTAGGTGTTGTATAAGGAATTAATTTATCTTCTAACCCTTCCATTTTATCTCACCTCTTTCATTACTTGTTTAAAACATTGAGAATTATCGATTCTCGTGGCTTTAAGCATCTTTCACCCCTTTGATTAGATGCTTAAAATCATCAACATCCTCAAAGTCTTTGTATACAGATGCAAATCTTATGTATGCTACCTTATCCATTGACTTTAATTTCTTCATTATGAATTCCCCAATCTCATTTGTTGATATTTCTTTTTTATTTTGAATTTTATTTTCAAGTTCTTTTACAATGGAATCAATTTTGTCGTGGCTTATCTCTCTTTTTTCACAAGCCTTGACAACTCCAAGGAAAACTTTATCTCTGTTGAAAGGTTCTCTCCTTCCGTCTTTTTTAATAACAAATCTTTCAATGTCATCTATTTTTTCATAAGTTGTGAATCTTTTCTCACATTTTTCATTTAGACACTCTCTTCTTCTACGAATGTCTTTTCCAGACTCTCTTTTATCAGTTACTTTCGTTTCTGAATTTTGACAGTAAGGGCACCTCATGAATATGAAATTTTATTTTTGTATACTAAGGGGTTGATAACCAGAAGAAACAAAGTTTCTTTGGTCCAGAGAACATAAGTGTTCTCCTGGATGGTAAATCTTTGTTTCCCTTATATACCATATCTTGTATATCTCTTTTTTATTTCTACATCCTGTTGTAGATTTTCTATATGCTGATAAAATAACAACTATATAAATATTTCTATAGAAAACTTTTTATCGTCGGAAAAATTAATATAAACAGAATTTTTCAGAAAAAACCACTTTAGAATAAAAACATAAATTAAGCAGCAGCAATTTTATATTTTGGAGGTATTAAATCCATAACTTGTTGATATACTTCTTCTCTGTTATTCGGAGTTAATTCAAATCTTGCAGTATCACTAATTTTAGTTGATCTTAGATCAAGATTTATTGCAATATCTCTTGGAAGCCTATGATCTAATTCCGTATAAGGAGAAATTGTCCCGATAAAAGGATTTTCAGTATCTAAAAACTTATTTATTAAATCATAAAAAGGAGAGTAAGGAGCATGTCCATCCATTAAAGTTATCTCGTCTGCAAAAGCAAGATCCCCATTCATTTTGCCCATTAGAGATTTTATTGTTGGTTTTAATCTAGTAAAATCATTTGGAGCTCTTAAGACTTTATTCTCCTCTGATAAAGAAAAATCCACATATCCAAGTTTAACTTCTTCTTGAAAACTTCCATCAAAAAAAGGTCTGACAAAATATGTAACTCTTTCAACCTTGATTCCTTTATTACTTTCAATAATCTCCCCATCACTATTAACTAATAATATATTCGAGTCTTCTCTAGTCAAAAATCCCTTTTTATGGGGAATATTTTGGATAATTTTTTCCATTAAAGCAGTCTTACCACTTTTTTCTTCACCGACGATAATTATGTTTTTTAATTTTGCATTAACTGGGGGCGCTTCTTGTACCATTTTTATAAAATTTAATTTAATTTCGTATGAAAAAGTAAATAAAATCTATTTTTAAATCTATGCCTTTCTTCTTTCAAAGAGCCCCTTTCTTCATATAATTATTTTTATAAGAGGAAAAATTTACAATTAAATTATTTTATTCTTAATACCCATAAATTCCATTTAGTATTGTTACCTATATTTTATCTATGTGTTCTTGGCACAGGGTATTATGGAGCAATAAAACAAAAATTTGAAATTGAATAATTTTAAATACTATTATTTCTATATGAATCAATGAAAAAGTTAGTGATATTTAGTCTGATTTTTATTTTATTAATAGGGGTTATATTTAGTTCTTATCATATTTTAGCAAAAGATGATGGAGTGGCTGATAGTGGAAGTGAGGAAAGTAGTTCTGGTTCTTCAAACTCAAATTCAGAATCAGGTTCTTCTGAAAACTCCCTAAATAGTGCAGGTACAAATGATAATTCTGATGACAGTGAAGATTCAGGCAATGACAAATCAGGAAGTTCATCAAGCAATTCTAAAAATAATGAAGATAAAGAAACTAAAATAACCGTTCCGTCTTCAAGTGGAAGTAATTCTGGAAAAACAGAGTTCAAATATG
>JBBSXX010000111.1:0-7260 GCA_038045565.1 Nanobdellota archaeon | reverse complement strand
TACTAACGAACTAATTTTCGGTAGCACCCATGACATATGTCATGTGGCTACACAGAAATTTTCTAAAAGATAACTTTAAAAGCCACTTCTTATTAGCTAAAATATGGAAAAAGCCTTGAAAAAAACTAAAAATATGCCAAAAGAATGGTATGAAAAATACAGATGGTTTTATACTTCAAACAAACATTTAGTTATTGGTGGTAAGAATGCTGAACAAAATGAAGAACTAGTTAAAAAATTTCTTAAAACAAATCCAAAATATGTAGTCATGCATACAAAAGATCCTGGAAGCCCTTTCTCAATCATAGTTGCTGATAATCCAACTGAGAAAGATCTTGAAGAAACAGCAATATTTACCGGATCATTTTCAAGAGCCTGGCGTGATGGAAAGAAAAAAGCTTCAGTAGATGTATTCCTAATGGAGCAGATTGTTAAAATGAAGAATATGAAATCTGGAACATTTGGAGTTATAGAAAAAGTAGATAGAAAATCTTTAGAATTAAAATTATATTTAACAATTCAAAAAGAAAGGGCAAGATTTGTACCTCAAAAACCTTTAAAAGAACAAACAATTTGCATAGTTCCTGGTAAAATGCCAAAAGATCAGATTGCAGAAGAACTTGCAGTTAAACTTGAAATTACAAAAGAAGAAATTCTAAATGCTCTTCCAACAGGAGGATCTAAGATATGCAAATAAAAATAAAAGGAGAGGTCATAAGGAGAACCATGGGTTCTTTTTATACTGGAGGATCTAAGATATGCAAGTAAAGGGAATACCTACAATCCAATTAGGAAAAAATGGGCTATCTGAAAATACAATTGAGATTCTTAAAAGTAATTTCAAGAACCATCAAAATGTTAAAGTAATTCTCCTAAGAAGTTTTTCAAGAGACAAAGTTAAAATAAAGGAAACATCTGAAAATATAGTTGAAAGTTTAGGGAAAAATTATACTTATAGAATTATTGGCTTCACACTCTTTGTAAAGAAATGGCGTAAGCCAATGAGATAAACGCCCGAACAAAAAACTCACAAAAGCTTTATAAACCATATAAACAAGATAATAATAACTTGACGATTTAATCGTTCTATCGCTGCAAAGTGAGGTTAACATAAACTGACAAAATGAGCATCTACAATTTAGACCATAGAGAATTTAATAATAAACTAGCTCTAGAACTTAAAAAAATACCAGAATTTCACGCTCCAGAATGGATACATTTAGTTAAAACTTCCGTAGCAAATGAACGTCCAACTCAAGAAAAAGATTTTTGGCATAAAAGAGCTGCAAGCATCCTAAGGCAAGTATATATTAATGGTACTCTTGGAGTAAATAAACTTAAAAAAAGGTATGGTGGGAAAAAAGACCGTGGAGTAAAACCTTCAAGAAAAAGAGAAGGTGGTGGAAAAATAATTCGTTTACTATTACAACAATCTGAAAAAGCAGGACTTTTAGAAAAAGTAAAAGAGGGTAAATTAAAAGGAAGAAAACTTACAGATAAAGGAAAGAAATTACTGGAGAGCATAAATTAACATGACAATACCTAAACGCCAAAGACAAAAGAAAATTAAACTGGCAAAACATGGTGGAAGAACAAAGTGGGCTCCATTTTGGGTAATTGTTAGAAAATATGGTTCAGGTAAGAGAGTTCATCCTTCAGCAACAACTAGAATAAGAAGAAACTGGAGAACAAGAAAACTTCATATTAAACCAAGAAGAATTAAAAAGAAACATCTAGGATAAAAATGGCAAGTAATTACGTAGATTTAGTCGGGAAAGTTTCACTTGAAGAATATGCAAAAATAGAAGCATCTCTAAAAGATGCAGTTATATCTGGAATGTTAGGTACTCATATGAAATTAAGAAAACCATTAACTCATGTATATTTTTCACAAACTCCAGATGGAGATGCTCTTTTAACTTTTGATAGAGATAATGGAGAATGGACATACCAAATATCTGGAAATGTTGAAGCAAGTGCAAGAACTGAAGATAGAATTAAACAAATATTAAGAGATGCTTAAAATGGCAAAAAAAGAAACTAAAGAAAATGTTGAAAGAGAATATATTATTAATCTAAGAAGAGAGATACTTAAAGTTCCAAGATACAGAAGAACTCCTAAAGCTGTTAAAGGTATAAAGCAATTTATTGCAAAACATATGAAAATTGTTGATAGAGATACTAATAAAGTTAAATTAGATAAATGGTTAAATTACGAACTATGGCACAAAGGAATTCAAAATCCCCCAGTTAAAATAAAAGTTAAAGTAAAAAGAGAGGGAGAAAATGTTTTTGTAAGCTTGGTAGATATTCCAGAACAGATTAAATATAAGATGTTGAGAGAAGAAAAAATGAAGATTTCAGCTGAAAAAGTTAAGAAAGAGAAAAAATCTGAAAAGGAAAAACTGGAAAAAGTTTCGGATGCTGAAAAAACTACTGAAGAGAAAGTTGAGGAGAAGGAAAAGGAAGAGGCTGTTAAAGAAGCAGAAATTAAAGCAGCTGATCTTCAGGCAAGAGAACAAAAGCACATAGAAAGAATGAAGCCTGCAAAAACTCCTAAGATTCAAAGAAAAGCGCTTCAAAAATAATTAATAGTGATGTTCTACTTTAAATTTTTCTCCAAAACTAGATTCATATACGTTTAATAATCTTTCAGCCAATTCTACATATTCTTTATTAAAGACTTGAATTTTATTCTCTCTATAAAAAATTAATATTCTAGAATCATCGCCAGGAGGATCAAGGTTAGGAAAACTAATTTTAACAATACCTAAATTGTCTAAATGTGTTATTGGATAATTTTCTGAAACAATTCTACTCTCTCTTAAAATATCCTTTCCTCTTTGAGACTTTTCTCTATCTCCTTCAGATATTTTTTTTGCTAAATTACCTTGACTTTCCATTTAAGCCACCATTCTACTGTTAGAATTTCCAAAATAATCTCTTTTATCAAGCGTAGTTCTATGTGCAGTTAAAGCTCTATATCTTTGGGCTAATTCTGTTGCAAATTGTTCGTATGAAGAACCATATGCCTTTACAACACCATGATCTGAAGAAACAGCAATATCTGAAGCCTTTCTTCCAGGAAATCTAATTCCAAAAGATCTATTTTCATATTCAATTAATTCTGCCTGGTTTTCTTTAACTATAACTTCAGCTAAGTTTAATAAAAGCCAGTAATTAGCTTCTTTTGCTTCACTGGTAAGGGAGAGTTTATAATCTTCTGAAAGTAATCCAAATTCAATTCCATTAATTTGTTTGATATGTTTAGTCATTTTGATTAAAAAGTTAATTTAAAATTAATTTTAATCCTTTAGGCATATATAAACCTTTTTATACATCTCATAATTACAAATAATAATTATGGACATAATAAATGAAATTAAAAAAGATTTAAGAAAAGTTGCTGTTACAGAAAAAATACCAATCTATCAGAATTTCTTTAAAACAGGTAAGGGAGATTATGGGGAAGGAGATATATTCTTAGGAATTTATTCTGATGATATAAAAATAATAGCTAAAAAATATAAAAGCATAAGTTTGGATCTTGTAAAAAATCTCTTAGAATCAAAGATACATGAAGAAAGAGTTCTTGCAATGAGGATATTAGTGGAAAAGTATAACGAATTAAATGATGATTCAACAGTAAAATTTTATAAAAAGCATAATAAAAAAATAAATAACTGGGATTTAGTTGATTTAAGTGCAGATAAAATAATAGGCCATTACTATTATAATAATAAGAAAAAAATAAAAGAATTATATAAATTAGCAAAATCAGATAATTTATGGGAGAGAAGAACTGCAATTATTGCAACTTTTTATTTCATAAGGAAAAATCAATTTAAAGACACAATAAAAATATCTGAAATTCTATTAAATGACAAGCATGATCTTATACAAAAAGCAGTTGGATGGATGTTAAGAGAAATTGGTAAAAAAGATAAAAAGACTTTAGTAGATTTTATTAAAAAACACTATAAAAATATGCCAAGAACAATGTTAAGATATTCTATAGAAAAATTTCCTGAAAAAGAAAGAAAAGATTATTTATTGGGAAAAGTCAACTAAATAAATGTTTAAAAAGTAAGATTAAAAGCAATTTCTATGAAAACTGTAAGAAAAGCTGTTGCAATTGGGTTAATCGGGTTAGCATCTATATTATCAACTGCAAACAAACCTTCACTTGATAAGCAATTCTTTGCCTCTTATAAACCATTAAGTGAGGAAGATTCAGGTTATAGAACAATAGAAACTTGGAGGGAAATAAAAAGAGATATGTCTCCGGGAAATTATACTGAAGAATATGATAAAGAAAACTCTTGGGTTAAATTTGATGATTTTCCTATTGAAGGATGGGAATCATATATGAAAGATATTAATCAGGATTGGAAACCAGATGTATTAGAGATAAGACCTTCAGAAAGTTACTTAAATAAATTAAAAACAATGTACGAAAATGAAATAGAGAAAAGAAAAGAGATTAATGGTCTAGATTATAATCAAGAAGTGATTTTTGAAGACATACCATTAAAAGGCTGGAGAGTATTCATAGAATACAATGGTGAATTTAATTCTAATATGAGAGTTTTCATACCTGACAAAGCAAGAAAATATTTACTAGAAAGAGCTTCAGAAGTTTTAGAAAAAGAAACCATCATTAACAAAGCTTTTAAATGAAATTATACCTATTATATAAATAAACTAAGTGAAAGGGGGTTGAATGAAAAACTATAAAGAATACAGTCCATTGATAATAAGAGTATTTGTAGGTTTGTTATTGTTAATTCCAGGAATATTTAAGTTAATGAATCCTGCAGGAATAACTGGAATGTTAACAGGTTTAGGATTCCCAGCACCAGTATTATTTGCATGGATATTAATTTTAATTGAAATAATATTTGGAGCAATAGTAATACTAGGTTGGAAGCTCAAATATACTGTCTGGCCTTTAGTAGTAGTATTAGTAGTTGCTACAATAACAGTAGTAATACCTAACATGAATGGAAATCCTATTAACTTACTTTTCCATCTGCTTGGAATTGCTTCGTTAATAAGCTTGACACTAACAGGGCCTGGAATGCATTCTCTAGATGAGATGATAAAAAGGAAGTAACAAAACTTTTTCTTTTTTTTTTGTTATTTATCTTTCTTAAGTTTTTTAAATAGAGGAATTAGTTAAACTCTATGAAAAAACTAGTTATTTTAGGTGGGGGTTTTGCAGGAGCCAAAATAGCAAAAGCTCTTGAGAAAAAATTTGAAGTTACTTTAATTGATAGTAAAGATTACTATGAGTTTACTCCTGGAATTTTAAGATCAATAGTTTACCCTAAACATTTAAAGAAAATTCAAGTACTTCATAGACATTATTTACATAAATCAAAAATATTAAATGAATGTGCCATATATGTAAATAATAAATCAGTTAAAACAAAAAAGAGTAATTTAAAATTTGATTATCTAATTATAGCTTTAGGTTCAAGTTATAATACTCCATTTAAAGAAAAAGAAGTAGTTGTTGCAACAAGAGGAGAACACTTAAGAAACCATTATAAAAAACTCTCTAAAGCCAAACATATCACAATAGTAGGTGGGGGAATTGTTGGAGTAGAGTTAGCAGGAGAAATTTCAGACTTTTACAAAGATAAGAAAATAACCCTAGTCCATAAGCATGATAGTCTCATGGAAAGAAATCACGGAAAAACTATATCTCATGCAGAAAAATTCTTGAAAAAAAGAGGAGTAAAAATATTATATAATGAAGAAGTAAAAGAGTATAATAAAAAAATTCTAACAACAAATAAAGGAACAAAGATAAAATCAGATTTGACATTTATTTGCACAGGAATAACTCCAAATTTTCAATCGTTGAAAAAATATTTCTCAAAAGAATTAAATGAAAAAGGTCAGATAATTGTCAATGAATATCTTCAAGTTAAAGGATATGATAATATTTTTGCAGCAGGAGACATTACATCAATAAAAGAAGAAAAACTTGCACAAAATGCAGAGAAGCAAGCAGGAATTGTTATAAAAAACCTCAAAAATCTTGAAGATAAAAAGAGTTTAATTAAGTATAATTCTAAACCAAGAATAATGATAATAAGTCTAGGGAGATTTAATGGGATATTTCAGTATAGAAGGTTAATAATAACTGGTGTTATTCCCGGAATTCTAAAAACTTTGGTTGAATGGAAAACAATGATAAAGTATAGGTTTTAAAAAAGCATAAAATCTATATAATTGATGATAAACCTTACAAAAATCCAAGAAGAAAGATCAATTGAAGAACTGATAAAATTTTCCATAATAAACATAGATAAACCAGCTGGACCTACATCTTTCAATGCTGATGTTGAAATTAAAAAATCTCTAGGACTAACAAAAACATCTCATTTTGGTACTCTAGATCCAATAGTTACAGGAGTTCTTCCAGTAGCTTTAAGCAGAGCTTGTCGTTTAATGCCATATTTCATAGGTAAAAAAAAGACTTATGTTGGGATAATGAGAATGCATAATGAAATCTCAATAGAAGAAATTAACAAACACATAAAAAACTTCATAGGGAAAATATCTCAATTACCTCCTGTTAAATCAAGAGTTAAACGCGAGTTTAGGGAAAGAGAGGTATATAGTTTTAAAATTTTAGAAGTATCTGAAAACAAAAAAGATTTTTTATTTGAAACAGAAGTAGAGGCTGGCACATATATAAGAAAGTTAATTCATGATTTAGGCCAGGCAATTGATGATTCTAATGGTGCCCATATGATTGAGTTAAGAAGAATTCAGGCAAGTATTTTTAATGAAAAAGATTCTATCACAATATACCAATTTCTTGAAGCAGTTGAAGATTATAAAAAGGGTAACGAGAAAAAATTAAGATTAATGTTAATCCCTGGAGAAATAATCTCTAAAGTTCTTCCAGTAGTCTATGTAAAAAAACAATATCTAATAAAGTTATATCATGGCTCTCCTTTGTTTAAAGAACATTTTGAAAATATAAAACAAATAGAAGATATAAAAAATGAAGAAAAAGTAGCTCTTTTTAACGATGACAATTTTGTTGGCGTGTTTAATCTTGTAAAAAGTAAAAAGAAAGAATCAAATGTAATAGCAACTCCAGAGTTTGTTCTTCAGCCTATAAAATGAACAACCCTAAAGCAAGACCTTGGGGCATCTGGGAAATTAGGTATTCATTAATTTATATATCACAAAACCCTCTTCGTTATACCACACACTAAAGCTTCAGGAATTAGTAAT
>JBBSXX010000110.1:0-4687 GCA_038045565.1 Nanobdellota archaeon | reverse complement strand
CCCGAGGGGATTTGAACCCCCGACACCTGGCTTAAAAGGCCAGTGCTCTAACCAGGCTGAGCTACGGATCCGTAGCTCAAAAAAGAATATTATGTTTTTAAATTATTGGTTTAAGAAATTTAGTCTTCATTTGATTGTGGATGAAAATTATCTGGATAATTATTAGCTCTCCCATCAACTCTTCCCTCATCTGAAGGATACCAAAGTGAAAAATCAAAATACTTTGGAAGGTTGGAAGTATGTTGTGTTAGCCTATGATAAGCATGAGTCATCATTTTATCTGTTAAATTATTTAGGGAAGGAAGTGACTTGAAAATTATGTAAGCTGTTAATCCTGATGAAAATGCCCTTAATTCGCCAACATCTGATGAAAAAGCCATTACTGAAACTGGAAGTGAAAATGCCAGACACTTAGCACTTCTAGCAATATTTCCAGTTGCATTAATTAATCTTCTTTCTAATTTTCTTTCTACTCTTCTTTGCATACTCTTTTTTACCTCTTGGTTATGGAGTTAGAAAAATTGGATATTTAAGGATTTGTAGTATTCTTTAATACTACTGAAATATATATGATAAAAACGATAAATTTAATCTCTGATTTAGGTAATTGTAATAACTTTTTGTAACAATTAGGTAATAGATCTATATATGAATAAGATAAAGGCAAACAATAAATAAAAATAAGCAAATATAATCCAATAAAATGTAGAGTGATATTAACTAAATCTAAACTTTTTATTTTTCACAAAATATATGCTTTGATATTATTTTAAATAGTAACTACTATACTTGCTTTTACGAATTATCTGTCTGATTTTCTTAATTTTTAAGGAGTACTAGCCAAAAATTGCTGAAAAATAAAATTTTTATTTAAAAGCGAAAAGTTTAAAAGGCAACTTTTAATAATATTTAGTATTATCAAGTTGTAAATTAGCAGCCCCTTAATTTACCGTCGATAACCTAAATTTGTTAAATTATGATACTAAATATTATGCACGTCCTCCAGCCCAAACATTCAAAAATCAGTAAAAAAGAAGAAGAAATTCTACTAACGGAACTAAACATTTCTAAAACCCAATTACCCAAAATCAAAGATAATGATTCTGCATTGCCTGATGGATCAGTAATCGGCGACATTATAAAAATTGAAAGAAAAGATAGGGAAACTGATCAGGTATTTGTATATTACAGAGTAGTTGTATAATTTAATTCATATTCACATGGTAGGCGGTTTAAAACTTAAACTTAAAGGAAAAGATGAAAACGAACACGTAGTGATACAAAAATACCTTTCTGAAAATTCACTTGTTGAGTCTAATCTTACTTCTTTTAACAATTTTATTGACAAAAGAATGCAAGAAATTGTTGAGGAAATATCTGAAAATATTGAAAATGATGAAGACATGGAGATAAAACTTGGAAAAATAAAAGTTTTAAAACCAAATGTAATAGAATCTGACGGAAGTACAAGTTTACTAATTCCTGCTGAAGCAAGACTTAGAAATTTAACCTATTCTGCACCAATATTCCTTGAAATTTCTATAAAACAGGATGGGCAGATAGAAAATCAGGAAGTTGAAATTGGAAGAATACCCGTTATGGTAAGAAGTAAAGCATGTAATTTATCTAATGCTTCTAAAGAAGAATTAGTTGCAAATTATATGGATGGTGAAGACCCTGGCGGTTATTTTATAGTTAATGGTAATGAAAGAATTATGATAATGACTGAGGATCTTGCAGCAAATCAGCCATTTGTTGAATCATTAAAGGGAAAAACAACTTTGAAACTATTTTCTTCAAGAGGAGCTTATAGAATCCCCATAACTGTTACTGAATCAAGTGATGGAATAATTGAAGTTTCTTTTTCTAGATTCAAGAATATTCCAGCAATTATACTTTTGAAAGCATTAGGCATGATAAAAGAATCTGATATAGCTAATTATATCGGAAAGGAAAATGATTTAGTAATTGTTAATTTATATGAATATGCAAAAATTGCTGATAACGAAGAGGCAATGATGCAGATTGCTGAAAAAACAAGTGTTCAGGGAACAAAGAAAGAAATGCTTGACAGAATCAAACAAAGACTTGATTCTTACTTTTTACCCCATATTGGATTAAAAAAAGATAAAAGACTTGACAAAGCAATAACATTATGTAAATTAATTAAAACATTCATGGTTTTCAAGGAAAATCAAGAATTAAAAGTAGACAAAGATCATTATGCTAATAAAAGAGTAAGGCTTTCTGGAGATTTACTTTCTGATTTATTTAGGGTTAATTTAAATATACTTGTCAGAGATATAAAATACTCTATGCAAAAAACTCTTAAGAGAAAAAAATTCTATAGCATTAAAACAATTGCAAAATCAACTTTATTCTCTCAGAGAATCAAATCAGCCATTGCAACTGGAAGCTGGATTGGAGAGAAAAAAGGTATTACTCAAAATATGGATAAAACTAATTACCTTTCAATAATTTCTCAATTACAAAAAGTTTCTTCAACATTAAGCGATGAACAAACTAATTTTCTTGCAAGAACTCTTCATCCTACTCATTTTGGGAGATTCTGCCCTATTGAAACTCCAGAGGGAACAGAAATTGGTTTAAGAAAAAATCTTGCTATAATGTCTAAAATTTCTACAAGAGTAAGTTCAATAGATGAAGAACTGATAAAAGAATTTGAAAAACTTGGAGTTGATAAAGGAAAAAATTCCGTCGATGTATTCTTTAATGGAGCATATATTGGAGGAATTGAGGATTATAATAAATTTATTTCAGAAGTAAGAAATAAAAGAAGGGTTCAATTAATACCTGGTGAAATAAGTATAAGATATAATGATGAATTAAAACAAATTGTCATATTTAGCGATACAGGAAGAGTATTAAGACCATTAGTTATAGTTGACAATGGAATTTCAAGACTTAGTGAAGAACATATTGAAAGACTTAAAAATGGCGAGATGAGATGGGATGATTTGATAAAACATGGAATTATTGAATATATTGATGCTTCTGAAGAAGAAAATGCTTTTATTGCCTTGAATAAAAATGAAATATCAAAGGAAAATACACATGTGGAAGTTGACAGTATTGCATTTTTAGGACCTGTAACAAGTGTGGTAAGTTTTGGAAATCATGACCAGTCTTCAAGATTAATCAGGGGAAGTAAAACACAGAAACAAGGACTTGGATTATATGCTGCAAATTATTTATGCAGAGTTGATACTGATGTTTCTGTATTGCATTATCCTCAAAAACCAATTGTAAGAAGTTTTGTATATGATGCCTTGAATATTTATCCTTCTGGACAAAATTTAGTTGTTGCTGTTATGCCTTATGAAGGTTATAATATGGAAGACGCAGTTGTTATCAATAAAGGAAGCATTGACAGAGGATTTGGAAGAAGTACATATTTCAGACCGTATACAAGTGTTGAGTTAAATTATGCTGGAGGATTAGCTGATGAAATAGTTATTCCTACAAAAGATGTTTCTGGATATAGAACTGAAGATTCTTACAAGTATCTTGAAGATGATGGTGTTGTTTATCCTGAAGCTTGGATGAAATCTGGAGAGGTAGTTATAGGAAAAATTTCTCCCCCTAAATTTTTGTCTGAGGCAAAGGATATTAGTGTAAGAGCAAAGAAAGAAGCGAGTTCTGTAATAAGGCAGGAAGAGAAGGGAATAATTGATGCTGTATTCCTAACACTTGATGAAGAGGGAAATAAAATTATTCAGGTAAGAACAAGAGATCCTAGAATTCCTGAACTTGGAGATAAATTCTCAACAGCTCACGGACAGAAAGGAGTTATCGGAGCTATAGTTTCTGAAGAAGACATCCCATTTACATCAAGAGGAATGAAACCTGACTTAATATTCAATCCTCATGGTATTCCTGGACGTATGACTGTTGGATATCTGTTAGAATTAATTTCTGGAAAAATTGGATGTATTAAAGGAGAAATAATGAATGGAACTTCGTTCAGAGAAGTTAATGTTAAAGAGTTAGAAGATGAACTTAAGCATTTAGGATTTAGATATGATGGAAAAGAAACAATGTATAATGCTATAACTGGAAAAATGATGGAATCTAAAATTTATATTGGAGACATGTATTACTTGAAATTGAAATATATGGTTGCAAATAAAATGCATGCGAGAGCATCAGGAAAAGTAACTCTATTAACAAGACAGCCTATTGAAGGAAGAGCAAGAGGAGGAGCATTAAGATTAGGAGAGATGGAACAGCAAGCACTAGTTGCTCATGGAGCTTCATTATTATTAAAAGAAAGATATGACTCTGATAAAGTGATCATACATATTTGTTCAAGATGTGGAAGTCTTGCAATAAAAGACACATTAAGAAATAAAACATACTGTCCTGTTTGCAATAGCACAGAGATTGAAGATGTAGAAGTATCTTATGCTTTCAAATTGCTAGCTGAAGAGTTGTTAGGACTTCACGTAGCTACATCATTTGAGTTGAAGAATAAATATGAAGAATAAACCTTTTGCGAAAAGGTTTCCAAAATACTTTTGTAAAAGTAACAAAACAGAACCTTTAGGAAAGGTTTCCAAAATACTTTTGTAAAAGTAACAAAACAGAACCTTTAGGAAAGGTTTCCAAAATAAGGGAAGTATCCCCATAGAGAACAAAGTTCTCTAAGCCAAAGAAGCAAAGCTTC
>JBBSXX010000109.1:0-6010 GCA_038045565.1 Nanobdellota archaeon | reverse complement strand
ACGCCCGAGATAGGATTTGAACCTACAACCTTCAGCTTAGGACGCTGCCGCTCTATCCAGGTTGAGCTACTCGGGCAAGATTATTTAAATTTCTTGGATTTGATGAACCTATTTCATTTATCCACTTTTTTAATTGTTTTGATCCTTTTAACTTTAATCTAATTATAGGATAATTATAATCATCATATAGAACTTTGAAACCCTCTTCTACAAGCATATTCCTTACTTGATCCATTAAAATAGGTGCTTTCATAGTAATAGAAATACAGGGGTATGGGTTACCAACTGGAGTTTTATCAAAATAAACACATCCATCTGTGTCGAAAATACCTCGAATAACATATTTCATCTTTTCATAACCTAAATCGTAAACTTTTTTATTAATTTGTAAATCCACCTTTTTACCAATTGGAAATTTAAGTTCAGAATTTAGTTTTTCCAATAAGAACTTATATAAAATTTGAAGCTCAATAGCATTATATTTCGGTCTTTCTTTAATATAAGCATTTCGATTAAACAAAGATCGGACACTTTTCTTTAAGTAAAAAATAAATTCTCTGTCTTTTTTTGCATTACCACTAATTCCTATCAAGTTAATTTGTTTTTTGTTATAATTTAGTTTACTCATCCAACCATCACCCAATAAGGCTCCATATAACTCAAGAAATAAGGGATTAGTTAAATCTAATCTAACCGGATTTTGCTGATTTTTTATTTTTATTTTAACTGCTTTTCCTCCATTAATTTGTCTTTTTTTAATTTCTTCTTTCCCATATTTACTAATTATTATCCCATATGTTTTCTTTCCACCTTTAACTTTTCCCCAATTATCCTCTTGTTTATCAATTATCTCTAATTTATTTTTCATTTCTTTTGGAATAATTTTTTCTGGAATGTATCTTTCCTTATAATATCTCCAATTTTGCATTGTTTTATATGGTAAGTTTAATTTTGTTGAAAGTTCTTTTAAAGATTTACACTTATTCTTTTTAATTAAAAAATCGAATAATTTTTCTCTTGAATTGTGGGGTAAAAGAATCCTCATGTTAAAATAAAGAAATAAACTTATTTAAATATTTCTCTATCCAGGCTGAGCTACGGGCGCATAATAAAATCAAGATAATGATGTTTAAAAATTATCTAGAAAATGCGGAGAGAAGGATTCGAACCTTCGGAGGCACTAAGCCAATAGGGCCTAAACCTATCTCATTTGACCACTCTGACATCCCCGCATTGAAAAATGGTATAATTAAAGATATTTAAAGTATTGCAAAAATATTAAGAAAAAATAACGACAGCATCCGTGCTTCACTTCTTTCGAAACTAACACACAGGACGTAACCAGCTTAACTATCTGTGTTCGGAATGGGAACAGGTGTGACCTGATTACTATGGCTGTCTAGAATTAGTTAATAATTCGGCTTTTTAAGCTTTTCTAATTTCAAATTTTGGAGGTCTAATGTATGAATTAATCATTAAATTTAATTTATTTGCCTTAATTGGATGGTAAAACCCAATTTCATCTCTAAAACTTTCAAAATTATACTTGCCGGTTATAGCCAATACATAATTTGTAAATATCTTGTCTTCTCTTGTTTTAACATATTTAGATACTTTATTAGAGGTTATATCAAAATCTTCCTTAAGCATATTTTTTATCTCTTCTATTAATTTTAAAGAATTAGAAGAAAATGTTATATCTCTTTTAATTTCATTAGTTTTTTTAAAGGTTCTTAAACCAACGCAACCTTCATCATCATATAACGCTTTCAAAAATTCTCTCTTTAATTCTAAATTATTAACGAATTTTGGAAATAATAAATTGTAACTTCTAAAATCCGGAGCTAATGAATTAAGGAAAAAAATTATAGGTTTATTTTGTACTTGAACAAAGGAAGTTCCTGAATTTACCTTCCCTTTAATAAAATGTAAATCTTTAAAAAGTGAGCCCATATCATTTTGAAATTGATTCAATAAAAATTCTTCTTTATTATTATATCTTAAATATCTATGATTTATATGTCCATCTCCCATTAAATGAGCAACGATTCTAGATAAAATTTTAGATTTTTCGATATCTTGCAATATATAATGGTAATCTTCCATTTACTTCTTAGGCTCCTAAACTTTATAAATCTTTCGGATCCTAAAAGTTTATAAAATAAGATCAATTAAGAATATTATATGAAACTCCAAAAAAGATTATCTAGGATTTATAATGGTAAAAGATATTATAAATATCTCTTAGTAATTCCAGAAAGGGATATTAAAGAAGCTAAATTAAAAGCAGGAGATGAATTGATTTCTGAGGTTAAAAAATGGAAAATAACTTTAAGAAAGTAAGTTTATAATAAAATAAAAAGTTCCCCTTATAAAACTCAATACAAAATTAATATAACTAATCATATTTTCTGAAAACATTTTGACCCTTTTTATTATTTATCTATTTTAATTTATCTTTAAATTTTTTGAATTTAGAACTTTTTGAATTTTGATATTAATTCTAATAGGTCTACCTGTCCTAAGAATGCAGCTCTGCAGCAGTATCTTTCCAAACCTAAATCAGTTAAAACTTTTCCAGGTTCCTCTCCTGATTCTACACGTTTCTTAAAATCTTCCCAGAGGTGAGCAATTGGCTTACCGCACGAAAAGCAACGAACTGGTATAATCATAAAAAAGACAGCAAAAATTGCTTTAAAAACCTTTTCTTTGTGGAGTTTTGAAGAAATTTATATAAATATTTAAATAATAGTAGAAAATATGATTAAAATGAGTTCATTAAAAAAAGAATTACTTCATATCTAGATGATAGAATTGTGTTAATGGGAAGGGAAAAAGCATTGATAGATGATTTAGAAGTAGCTTTGGAAGATGAGGTTAAAACCATACAATCTCAAGTTCCTGCAGGTTTCAAGTATCATAAAGGAGAATTTGCAACTAGAGGATATCAAGTTCAGTTAAATGATGGTGATCTTACACTATATATTGATCCTCCTGCAGATGATAGAAAACCATTACCAATGATGCTTGGTGATGATTTAAGAATTAGACTAAATGAAAGACTAAAAGATACTTATAGACAAATTGAGCAAAATTATGGTATTAAAGTTAAGGGATTTTCAACTGAACATCTAGTGTTTGATTAACAAGAGTTCTTATTCCAAATATTTAAATGTCAGCCATTATTGGAAATTATATGAAAAAACTAATTGAATTGAAAAATGTTGCAAAATACTATTACATGGGAGATAGTATTGTTAAAGCTCTTGATGGAGTTAATATTTCTATAGAAGAGGGAGATTTTGTTGCAATTATGGGGCCTAGTGGAAGTGGAAAATCAACAGGCATGAATCTTACAGGAAGTTTAGATTATGCTACAAAGGGAGAAATTTATTTAGATGGGGTTGATATTGAACATTTATCTGAAAGTGAACTTGCTCAAATAAGAGGAAAGAAAATAGGATTTATATTTCAAAGTTTTAATCTTATTCCTAATTTAACTGCGTTAGAAAATGTTGCTCTTCCAATGATGTTTCAAGGCGTGGGAGAAATTGAAAGAAAAGAAAGAGCAAGAACTCTTTTAGAAATGGTTGATCTTGGAGATAGGCTTGATCATTATCCGAACCAACTTTCAGGAGGACAACAGCAAAGAGTTGCAATTGCCAGATCTTTAGCTAATGAACCTGAAATTATACTTGCTGATGAACCCACTGGAAATTTAGATAGTAAAACAGGAGAAATGGTTATACATTTCCTTGAAGAGCTTAATGAAAAGGGAAGAACAATAATTATGGTTACTCATGACCCTAATTTGGCAATGAAACATGCAAAAACAATCTATTGGTTAAAAGATGGTAAGGTAGAAAAAGTTACTAAAAAGATATCTGGAAAGTGGAAAGTAGTTAATAATTAGGAAGAAATATATAAGGAGAATATTTATAAATTATATAAATATGGAAGAAATATGAAGAAAGACACTTTAGATATTGATTATCAAGCATTTATAAGGGATTTGCCTAATCTTTTGGAGGAACATAGGGGAAAATATTCAGCATATTTTAATGGGAAATTAGTCTGTATAGATGAGACAAAAGAAACAACATCTGAAAGAGCAATATCAGAATTAAAATCAAGAAATTTATATGGGATTATTATGGTTCAACAAATTGTTCCTAAAGAAGAAATGAGAACTGTTGGATTTGCAAGTCCAAGAAGTTTGAGCCAAAAAATAATGTCAGGACTTGTATTATTTTCTTTAGTTTTACTAAGTTTAAATTTAGCTTCTGCATTAATTGTAGATGATTTAAGTCAGGGAGACTTATTTCCTGGAGAACAAACTTCTTTAAGTATTGATATAAAAAATACTTTAGGAGATGATTTTGATGATGTTTCTTTAAGGCTTGATTTAAGTGGAACTCAATTTATTACAGTAGGAAGTTCTGAACAGAGTGTCGATAGGATAAGAGAGGATGATACTGAAAGTTTTGATTTTACTATCAAGGCTTCTCAAGATATAAAGCCTGGAGATTATAACTTACCATATACAATATCTTACAGTAATGAAAGTGCAAGACTTGAAAGAAAGGGAACTATTGGAATAACTGTTGGTGCTAGAACAGAACTTGACTATTCAATTAAAACAGAAAATCCAGTAATAGGCCAGAAAGGAAAAGTTACTTTAATTGTCACAAATAAAGGTTTTGGAGATATTAAATTTGTATCTGTCAAGATAGAACCTAGTGGATTTAATTTATTATCATCAGATAGTATTTATGTTGGAACAGTAAGTTCTGATGATTTTGAAACTGCTGTTTATGATATAACATTTAAAGATAAAAATGCTAGATTGATTGCTAGTGTTGATTATAGGGATTTTGACAATAAAAAAATTACACAAAATATTAATCTTCCAATAAAAGTTTATACAAAGGAAGAGGCTATTCAGGAAGGAATAATTAAACCGGATAATACCTTAACTTATGTAGTTGTTTTAGTTGTAATAGTTGCAATTTTCTTTTTATGGAGAATATATAGACTTAGAAAAAGAAAGAAAAATAACAAAGGAGCATAGTACTCCAAATGATAAAGGACTATTTCTTACTTGCTTTAGGGAATTTAAGGCATAGAGGTCTTAGAAGCTGGCTAACCATGCTTGGGATTTTTATTGGAATTGCTGCGGTTGTTTCTCTTATTTCTTTAGGGAGTGGTTTACAGGAAGCAGTTACAGGACAATTTTCAACTTTATCTGTTGATATTTTAACTTTGCAAAATGCTAATACTGGATTTGGACCTCCAGGGAGTACTGTTATAAAAAAACTTAATGAACATGATATTAAAACAGTTGAAGAGGTTAATGGAGTTAAATTAGTTGTTCCAAGATTAATTAGAGTTACAAGTCTTGAATATAATAAAGTAAAGACATTTGAATTTCTTGCAAGTATTCCAGAAGATAGTGAACAAAGAGATCTCGTATATAATGAATTAAAGGTTGATGCTGAAGAAGGAAGACTTTTAGAGAGCGGAGATAAAGGGAAAGTTATCTTAGGAAATAGCTTTACTGAAGATAGATTTGGAAAAGAAATAAGAATAGGTTCTATATTAAAAATAAATGGGGAAGAATTTGAGGTTGCTGGAATTTTAGAACCTGCAGGCTCTTTTACCATAAATAGTGTTGTTTTAATGATGGAAGATGATATGAAAAATCTTCTAAATATTGGTGATGAAATTGATTTAATTGTAATTAAGGTTGATAATAAAGATAGAGTTGTTGAAATAGCAGAAGACATTGAAAGAAAAATTAGAGATGATAGAAATTTAAAAGAGGGTGAAGAAGATTTTTCTGTTCAAACTCCAAAACAAAGTCTTGAGGGTATTAATACAATATTAAGCATCATAAATTATATTGTTATTGGAATTGCTGCGCTTTCATTAATTGTTGGAGGGGTAGGTATTATGAATACAATGTATACAAGTGTTTTAGAAAGAACAAAAGAAATTGGAGTAATGAAAG
>JBBSXX010000108.1:1305-3391 GCA_038045565.1 Nanobdellota archaeon | reverse complement strand
AACCATAATCTGCTAAAACAAAATTACCTGCATAAACAGGAACTTTTTCATTATTCATAGGATTAACAGCATAACTTCCAGTAAAAACTCCTTCTTTATCAAGATCTTCGACATCTTTCATAGACTTCATAGAAACACTTTTAATTTTCTTCAAAAATCTATCAACTTCTTTTTTTTGTTTATTAGTTACTAATTCATTAAGTCTTGGATGTTGTGCACTTATAACCATAAATGTTACTCCAAAAATAGTATCTGCTCTTGTTGTAAATATTGGCCATTTTTCTCCATTTATCTCAAATTTAATTTCAGCACCATAACTTTTTCCAATCCAATTCCTTTGTAATTTTTTTGCATTTTCAGGCCAATTAACTTTATCTAACCCTTTCAATAACTCTTCAGCATAGTCTGTAATTCTAAAAAACCATTGTTCTAAATGTTTTATCTCAACATTAGTTTCTTCATGTCTCCAGCAACAACCATTTACAACCTGTTCATTTGCTAAAACAGTTTCACATTTACCACACCAATTAACACTTGCTTTTTTTCTATAAGCAATTCCTTTTTCCAACATTTTAAGAAAAATCCATTGATCCCATTTATAAAATTCGGGATCTGATGCTTTTAACATTCTACTCCAATCATAACTCCAACCCATTGCTTTCTGTTGTTTCATAAAATTAGCAATTGACTTAGTTGTATACTCCTTTGGATGAATTCCGGCTTTAATTGCGGCATTTTCAGCAGGTAATCCAAGTGAATCATAACCTATGGGATAAAGAACATTTAATCCTTGAGTTCTTTTAAATCTTGCAAAAATATCTCCAAGTGAAAAAACAAATGCATGTCCCATATGCAACCCTGCTCCAGAAGGATATGGAAACATATCTAAAACATAATATTTTTTCTTCTTAGAATCTTCTTTCACTTCAAATATCTTTTTAGATTCCCAAGCCTTCTGCCACTTTTTCTCTATCTTTTGAAAATTGTATTCAACCATAAATAATCTCATAGAACTAGATATTTAAAATTTCCCTATGTTTATCCATAACATATAAAAACATATCTTTGTTATAAACATAGGATGAGAAATAAAAAATTTAATCATAAATATATGTTGATAATTTCCGTTGTTTTATTCTTAATTGCCCTTTCATTAATTTTTATAATTCTTTTTTTTGGATTTTCAGATAAAGAGTTTGGTGGACTTAAAGTTACACCAGATATGGAAGCTACATCTGGATCAATGCCAGGAAAGATATTAATGAAACTCGTTTTCAATACAAAAAATAATTCTAACCTATATTTAGTTGCATCAACATTAAAAGTATCAACCAATTATGGAGATTGTTCCATTTATATAGTTGATTCAAGGGAAAATATCCCATTGTATAGTTGGAGCTCTAATATAGTATCCATATACATTGATATTTCTGGGGATCATTGTAAAGGGAAAGAAGGAGATAAATATTATTTTAATATTTCTGGGACATTCATAGATAATAATAAAACTATTTCTGATAGTTTAATTCTTAAAGGAAAATATCATAAAGAATGGATTCAATGGCATTTCTGATAGTTTAATTCTTAAAGGAAAATATCATAAAAAAGGTTAAATATTAGATTGGGACATAGTTTCCCTATTCCATCTTCCCGTAAACATTTAATCTAACCATCTTCAATAAAATCCTCAATTTCTTTCTTCTTTTTGATATTCAAAGAAACTTCTAATCCATAGGGAGTTGGTTTTCCCAGCAAAATATTATTTTTAAGAAGTTCATCAATTACTTTTCTAACTTCTTTAGTATTTCTCAAATAATCTGGAAGTCCTTTAGGCAAATTATGTATGCTAGTATGCTTATGCATCCACATTCTATGTCTAACTAATTTTCTTAAAATAAATCTCTTTATATCTTCCTCTATTTTTTCATCCATCCATAAAATAAAAAACCAGATTATTTAAGCTTTCTCATTCAGGAGCTCCATTTTAGTAATTACTAAAATAATAACTTAGCTTAATAAAATAGAAATACTTAAAAACTCTAAAAATATAAATAATTATGGAAGAAAAAAGTATATTCAGAGAATA
>JBBSXX010000108.1:0-1205 GCA_038045565.1 Nanobdellota archaeon | reverse complement strand
TGAAAAAGAAATAATTGTTAGATAATCATTCAATCACCCATCTTCTTATATATAATCAAATTTCCCAAGTAGTCTAGCCACTCAACAGCTTTCTTGCTAGCCTCTCCACTAGTTACAAAAATAACTGGCAGGTTTTTTCTCTGACCTATTTGGAGTTGTTTCATTAACTCTTTATCAGATATAGACCTTTTTTCTTTAGCAATACAGAGATATTCTGTTTTTATATCATTATTACTAACCTTAACTAGACCAATAAATTCCTTTTTTCCTTTTTTTACTACATTAACAAGTTCAATTCCTTCTTTATTAAGAAATTCCTTAACTTTGATATTAAACTCAGAATCTTTAACAACTCTTGGTTTTCTAGGAATAATCTCTTTAACAATGGGAATTTCTTCTTTGACAGTTGCTATTTCATTATTAACTTGATTAATGGGAGACTCAAATATAGGTTCTATTTTTTTAATTTCATTAAGAAGAATAATCTCTTTCCTATCTTCAGTTAGTGCAGAATTAGTATCATTACCTAATTCAATTTTAGGCTGTTCAACAGGCATTTGTTGAACCTGTTGAATAGGCTGATTAATTGATTGACTATTTTGGGTATTAACTTTCTGATATCCTTGAGGAAGCTGACTAAATCGAGCTCCTCCACACTCTATAATTTCCTTAGTTCCATTATCATTCAAACCTAAATATTTCCAGTACAACTTTCCATTATGTTCAAATGGAAAAGAAAAATCTTTTATTGATCTTAAAGCAACTCTTATAGCAGGCAGTATTAAAATGTCATCTAAAACTTTATGCTCTTTAAGCAAATAAAAAGCCTCTTTTTCCTTTCCTCCAAGATAATTAGCAAACTTCTCTAGTTGACTTTCCTGGCCAGGAATAAAATAAACTGGCGAGTTCCCAACTCTCATATTACTTATCTTAAGTTCTTTATCAGAAAGCAAATCTGAAAGAAAAGCTCCAGAAAGAAGAGTATCAATTTTAAGATAGCTAGAAATATGTATGGGAAGGCTTGGTCCTTTTAAAGCCATAAATTCCATTATCTTCCTCTTATGATCATTCAAATTCCTAGATCTATTTTCCCCACTACCTTGATTTCCATTATAAGAAAATCCAGAATTAAAATTCAACTTCCATCACCTCCCTATAAATATTCAAATACTAGTTTATTATAAAGTTTGTTATAATGTTATCAG
>JBBSXX010000107.1:0-7082 GCA_038045565.1 Nanobdellota archaeon | reverse complement strand
CTCTTGTTAATCCTCCAACACCTCCAAGAAGTGCTGCTAATAATAATCCGTCCATTATAAAAGACACCTACGGTTTCTTTTATGAAACTTCCCTTCCAAGGTTATGAATCCAGCAACCATTCTTTTTTCAACCTCTTTTATCCTCTATATGATAAAGGAAATTATCTTTTTAAGGGTTTTGATTATTGTAAAAATAAGGTAAGGTTTAAAAGATAGCTATTTATGAAAATAATATGAGAAAATGGTTTTGCTGGAGGAATATATGGATTGGTGGAGTATCAGCTATAATTGGATTATTCTTAAGCATAAAGAGCATAATTGAGGGATGGGGTATAATTATCACAATTGGACTTTTATTTGTAACAGCTGGTTTTGTTTATTTGTTTTATCAGGGGTTAGATGTAGAGAGTAAAGTGAGCAACTCTAAGGCAAGACCTTTGAACATTTGAGAGTTATGTAATCATACCATATTTAATTATAAGACCAAATAAATTCCATTTAGTATTGTTACCTATATTTTATCCATGTGCCAAGAGCACAGAGTATTACGGAAGAATAAAGAGCTGATTTTCATTACTTTGAGTTGATGAAAAAGCAAGAGTTTTTAAATATAATATTTGATTGTCTTATTAATGACAATAAACCTTTAGGAAAGGTTAATGGGAATAAATCCCCAACTTCAGATTTTACAATCTAAAGTTTCCAAACACAAAAATGAAAATAAACCTTTTGAAGAAATTAAAAAATATTAATCTCGAATATTATTTACTTGGATTAATACTGATATTCGCCTTATTTTTGAGAGTTTATGCTCTTGGAAGTCCGCCAATGTGGATTGATGAGACCATATCTGCTGTTGCAAGCAAGAATATTATTGAGCATGGAGTTCCTGTATTTGACTCCGGGGCTAGTTATGGAAGAGCTTATCTTTTTCATTATCTAGAGGCTTTCTTCATACTGTTTTCTCAGAGCGATTTTAATGCAAGGATTATCTCTGTTATTTTTGGTATTTTAACGGTATTATTTGCATATTTTATTGGAAAAGAGTATAGTAAGAGTGGAGGTTTAATATCTGCTCTATTTATGGCTGTATTTTATCTTGAGGTATTTTATTCGAGACAGGCAAGATTTTATCAGTTATTCCAGTTAATGTTCTTTTTATCCTTATTTTTATTATATAAGTCTAAAGATAAAAAATATATGATATGGCCTGCATTAGTTTGTTTTTTTATAACAATTAATACCCAAGTTGCAGGTCTTGTTTTAGTGCCTTTCTTCTTTATTCATATTTTAATGTATAATAGAAAACACTGGTATCTTTCTATTATAGTGTTGATTCCTGCATTTATTCATTTAGTATCTGTTTTAGCTGTAACATCTGGAGTTGATACAGCTGTAAATTATATAAGCTGGTATTCTGGATATACTTCTAATATACAGTATTTGTTTATTTTATTGATTCCTGGAATTATATGGGGATTTTTTAAGAATAAAAGGCTGACTTTATTGATTGTTGTTCCTTCCCTAATGCTTTTATTTGGAATTTTATTTGTGAAACTCTTTGCTTTGAGATATATGTATTTCTTTGTTCTTCCAATGGTCCTATATTCTAGTCTTCTAATGGCTTTTCTATATGATAAATATGGAAAATGGATAATGTTATCTATAATTATACTGTTAATTTTCCCCTCAAATCTTATATTTCCATATACATATGTTAATGTGATTAAGCCAATTGATTATAACTATCGGGATTTTTCTGCTCCTGAAATAAATTATAAGACAATTCCAGCATATGTCGTAAATGAGTTAAAAGATGGAAAGATAATGACTTTCTTTTCTCCTGGAGTTGAGTGGTATATTGATAGTCCTGATTATGTATTTCCTTATTCGATGAATGGAATAGGAACAGATACTATAAGTTATAATGGAAAGGATGTTTATTCTGGAGCTATTGTGACAACTGAAAGACCTAGTGGCGAATTTTATTTTGTTGCAGATAATTTTGGCCTGAGTAAGCTGAGACCAAGCCAGAAAGATAAATATGATTTAATCGTAAAAGGCTGTGAGAATTTATATTCAAATAGAGACTTAGCTGTTTGGCATTGTAAGTAAAAAGGAATAAAAACCCAAAATTCTTATTTATTATATGAAAAAAGAGTCATGGTTGAAAATTGGATTATGGATTGCTGGAATTCTTATTGCTTGCTTATTGATATTTCTTGTTTGGAATCTTACAAAAAATATGAATAATTCTGATAATAATTCTAATTCTGGAAGTGATAATAATGGAGGAATAAACTTAACAGAATTATGTGCAGGAGATTTCTATGATTGTGATGATTTTCCAGATAAACCAAATGCGCAGGATGCCTATAATGCTTGTTTAAACCTAACTGGAACAGATGTCCATAGATTAGACCTAGATGGTGATGGAATTGTTTGTGAGTAGAGAAAATAGATTAAGAAGCTAATACCCAAATCTTCTTTCATAGCTTTTATGATCAAAATATTCTATAATTACTCCTAGAATTTCTATGTTGCTTGGTGTAACAACAGAGTAAACCAATCTCAAGGCATCTGAAAGAGGATACCACCAAAGATTGTTTATTTTATATTTTTGGATATATTCTTTAGGAATTTTATCTTTCTGTATTTGATTACCGCAAAATACATTCTGCCTTATATCCTTAATAGCTTTTTTAATCGACTTCTTCAAAGGGCTATTTTCAGCTAAAGAATCAAATGCTAATTCGAGACCTTTTTCTGCAAATATTACTCCATCTGCAGGTTTATTAATTCCCATTTAATACCTTTTCTTATTTACAAATAGTTTACCAGCCTCTGGACTCCAAATATATACTATAAAGCCTTCTTTATCCATTCCAATTTTATTATTTTCATAAAGATAGTTAAGAATAACATTAAAAGTTCCCCACATGACCTTTTTTGGTAATTTATTGAGAAGTTCTGTTTTTTTATATTTTCCAGAATTTTCTTTAACAAATCTCTCTACCATTATCACAGTTTCTAGTCTAGGGCTTCTAGTTATTATTTCTTCAATATTAAAATTCATTTCCTTTCCAGTCATTTTATTCTCTACCATTTATCAATTGATAGTATTATCATCTGATACTAGTATTTAAGCTTTTCTGCTGATGCTAATAAAGATCTGACTATTTATCATTATCAGTAAAAGCTAATAAAGGGACAAATTGAAATTATCTAAAAGACCACCCTTCAGGAGCTTTTACTTTTTTACTGCATTTTTTATGAACCCAAGCTATTTTTATTTCAATATAGTTCTCATTTATTTTTGATGGGCGAGTAAAGCTAATTATTTTACTTTTTTCATCTAAACTATCTAATTTATTCCTACAAACATAGCATTTTTTATGCCTACATTTAGCATATTTTTTATTAGATAATATCCTCATCAAAGCTTCTTTTTCTTTTTTAAGGTTTGGCATGCAAGAAAAATTATGATCTAATACTGGTTTGTATCTTTTCTTCAATAAATCTTTATAAATATACTTATTACAATCTATATCGTTGCAACTTCCCCTTAATGCCCAAATTGTTTCATCTAATCTTTCTTCCAAAAATGAATATTCCTCTAAAGTTTCATTTACCATTTTAATTAAAATATTTAGTTTAATAGGTATTAACTAGCTAATAGGAAAGCTAAGCAAAAGTGTAATAATCCTTTATCTTTAATATTTGAGCTTTTATCTATTATCTTTAATCCTTAAAACGTCCCATCATCCTGTCAAATGTCATATTTGTTTGTTACCAATTTTTACTTTCAACTTCTCGATCCTATTAGCTGTCTTATCTAAAGAGATAAGCATTATTCAATTAATTTGGTGTTCCAATTTGTCATTTGGATTTTATTATCCAGCTGAATCTTTTTTATTTCTAATTTTTCAATTTCATCCTCAATATTTGCCTCTTCTAGCTGTGAAATGTAATTTTTTTGGTCTTTTTCAGAATACCATGAGTTTCTTTTTCTTTCAAAAATACTGCTTAAATGGGATATTTTACTTCTTATATCATTTATTTTAATAATTGCCTCGGCAATGGATATTTCCTCTCCAGCCATTATTGTGTTTAAATTTGTTTTAATAATTTTAATTTTAAGTTTTCTAATCTCTTCTATTTTCTTATCAATCTCCATTCCTAGTTTAATTACGTCAAATTCAAGGCTTTTGCCTTCTTCAAAATAAATATTTTCTTTTCTCAATGTAATTAATCTTGATAATCTGCTTTTTTCTTTCTTTAGAAGACTTAGAGCCTCACCAAGGTTTATCTTTTCCATGATAAACTTAAGAAACAATAAATTAAATAGTAATAGCGTAAGTTTATGCGTTCTCCAAAATTTCAGAGTCTTCATTTCTTCTTTTCCCAGTCAAGTAAGTTACAATTACTTTTTTTCCATGGTCATCTTCTGCTAAATAAGAGTAAACTTTTTTCCCTTTTTCAAGCAAACAACCAGTTGCAACTAACTTATTTATAGACATAAAAAAAGTAGCTCTCTTAAGCAATAGCTTACTTTTCCAGCCGATTCCTAAAAATTTAATTTTCATTTATTTATTAGGCACCTCAACTTTATAAATCTTTGGGTGCCTAAAGGTTTATATATAAATTAGCCTATTATTAACTATGAAATTACAAAAAAGATTTTTGAGGAAATACAATGGAAAGGATTATTTCAAATATATGGTTAATATTCCTCCCCTAATTGTTAAAGAAGCCGGATTCAAGGAAAATCAAGATATACACATAATAGCTAATAAAGATAAAATAGTAATTAAAAAAATAAGCAAATAGTAAATATTATATTAAATCTTCAAACTCTTCTCTTGAAATTTGTAAGTCGTTTTTGATAGCATTCCAATGACAAATATTGATATTCTGCTAAATTGATAGAATTTTGTTAATTGTTGCGCTTTTTTATCGCTAATTGCTAAAACAAACTTTAAATAGGTAAATTGATTTTATTTAATTTATAAGAAGAGGATAAATAATGAGCAAACTTAGAGAATTACCGGTAAGAAAGGTAATTCAAATATTAAACACCCACGGATTTGAGCTTTTAAGAAAAGGAAAGCATGATATTTATTATAATAAAGAGAAAAATATTACTGTTCCTGTTCCAACAAGCCATGGAATTATAACAAGAGGAGTTATACAATCATTAATCAGACAAACTGGAATCCCTAGAGAAGAATTTTTTGATGTCTAGATTCTTGACTGAATCTTGAGCATCCAGAAGTCCCAAACAGACGCAAGGACTTCTTGATTAAACAAACACTCTTGTAATTATGGGTGCTTTTTCATTTCTTGATTCAATTATCTTATTTTTAAGCTCTTTAGAACTTGCTATTACTATTTCTGCTGCATCTTTGATATTATCTATAGCTTCTTCAAGAGATAGCCCTTGTGAAGCCACATCTATTTGAATACCTTGAGCCACAAAGAAAGTTTTATCTTCAATTTTTTCCTGAGTTATAACTACATCTAAAATCATATTTTCATGCTCTATTTTATATTTTTGTTCCATATTTAGTTTAATCATATTGTATATTAAAACTTTGTGGTTTTGAAATTCTAGATTTTAGACATGTTTATGTCAAGAACAATATAATAAATTGTATGGGTGTCTGGTCATCAAGAATCATCTGATTCTTGAGCGCACCCAAGAATTTAAACTTCATAATTCTTGGTGTCTTGAGCATGATCAAGAATTATTTTTACTTCATCAAGAATCAATGATTCTTGAGTGCTCTCAAGATTTTTCAAATCTTAAAGTCTCACCAACTAAAATAAATAGTTTACGAAAAAAGTAATTCTTGACATATTAAACATTTTAGGTATAACAAACATTTTCAATTATTTTAGCTAATTCTTTACCTGTAAGTCTAGGTAATTTTGCCAAGAATTATACCTCTAATCATAAGCTTTTTAAACCTGTTTGTTATTCAAAGGTAACAACAAATAACTACTTTTATACATAAAGTAGTTATATGAAATTTGATTAAAATGAATATAGTAATGTTTTTATTGCTGGCAATTTTAGCTGTAAATGTAATAGCAATAGCGTTGCTTTTTGGCTTAAAGGCCTGGAAAAAAAGGAATATGGAAAATTTTGAAAAAGAGTTTAAAATTGGAAAGAAGCATAAGAATCATGGTTTATCTAAGCTAAAGATAGAGCCGAAGCATTATTTTATTATAGTTATCTATGCTATAGTTTTCATAGTTATAGCATATCTTCTTATAGGTAATTTATCTCCAAATTCAGTTCCTGGAGGAAATGGAGAGTATATTATAAGTGCTGACAGTTCTCTTCTTGGAGATACGCTTTCAAGTTTTTATCTAAATCCAAGCAATGTTTTAGGAGAAAAAACTAGCATAAATGGAGAGAATTATAGGCTGATAACAAGCCAGCAGAGTTTTAATCTTGTTTTCAAGCCTAAAACTATTATTTCTGGTAATCAGACTGGAACTCTTGAAATTAATCTATTAGGGGGAATGAATGGTGGAAGTGAAATATACCTAAATGACAATCTAATAATTCCTAATCTTGATACATATGAATTAGTTGCTTTATATCCTGGAACAAATGAAGATGTTTATGTTAAGAAGAGCGTTTTAGCGCATTATGATAAAAATTATCTAGCTAGTGGAGATAATGCTGGTGATTTTGTTTATAAAAATTTCCCAGGAGCAAGTATTTTCAGCCAAAAAAATCTAACATATTCAAGTTTCAAGGTTTCTGGATATAAACAGGAAACAACTAAGATACCAACTACTTTTAGAGGAGATCTAAAACTGGCTGTTTATGCTGAATCATATCTTAATGTTGATTTTACAAAACAAGACTTAAATTCTTATCTTGGAGATGATGAGTATAGAGTTGATATAACAGACATAAATGGAAAGTCTTACTTCACAAAAACCTATGAAGATGATGGAGATAGAAAGAACACAAATAAGCTCGGCAAAGAGCAAGTCTTCCACATAGAGCTTGGAAGTCTTCCAAAAGGAGTTTATTTCATCACATTTAACAAAGATAAGAATAA
>JBBSXX010000106.1:0-3942 GCA_038045565.1 Nanobdellota archaeon | reverse complement strand
ATTTTCATTTTAATTATAAGAATTTGTAAAGACTTATCTTCTTTCTTGAAAAAGTGCGTTAATTCCAGCTTGCCAATTTTTCGTTTTATTATCTTCTCCAATTAAAGTATCATAATATGGAACAGTTATTAATGATGATACTGGTTCAAATGCATGATCATGATGATATGTAGAGGTTACAATAACTATTGGAATTCCTCTTTCTTTTGCTTTTTCCATTAAAGGAATTCCTAACGGTAAATTAGATCCATCTTTAATAGCTTGTTTTACACCTTGAAATTTAACAAATTTTGAATAGTCTTTTCTCAAATGAATATGATCTCTAATCATTTCTATATATTCTTCTCCCATAGGTTTACCGACGATAGGAAGCCAGTCTCTTTCATATTTTTCCATAGATATTCCCATTTCTTCATATCCTTTAATAACTCTATGAAGTATACCAGCTTTAATTTCAGGAAATGTTTTTTGTTCATATTCTTGATATAATGGTAAGAATCTTTCAACATATTCTCGCACATCTAAATTCCCAGCTGGAAAGAATAAGTCTGAAGCAATATATTGTGGATTTAAATCCAATAATTCAAATGCTTGTTCAAGATTTTGAGCTACAGCTAAATTTGTTAAGCCAAGTTTTTTTGCTTCTAACTTAGCTTGATTTGCTTCTTCAGCTTTATCTTCAACTATTAATAATTCTAATCTTTCTGTCATTTTCAGCTTGAGTCTTTATTTTACTCGGTATTTAAACCTTTCCTGAAGTATTTTATTTAATTTTTAAGAAAATATAAGTGGACCTGCCGACTTCTAGGTTATTATGTTATATCTAAGAAATGATGTTTTTATTTTATTACATCTCCATATCTACATATTCTAAATTATCAAGAGCTTCCAAGGCTTCATCTTGATTATATTTTCCAATTACTTTGCTTTTTGGATTCCAAAATTCTTGATATTTACTTAAGCTTCTATCTGTAACAGATTGTATAACTGGAAATTCATTTAAGTGTCCTAGAACTACATCTCCTAAAGTAGTTTGAAGCCTGCCTACTTCAATTCCAACTCTTTCATTGCTATTTCTTATCCTTAATTGATCGTCAGTTAATGACATTAGGTCTTCAAAATTTTCTCTTTGTTCTTTTAATTCTTCGAATTTAGATTTATATTTTAAGACATCTTCCTCTAAAGGTAAACTAGTAGCTATTTGGGGTGGAAAACTAATTCCAATATATCCCTCATCTGTCTTAACACCATTATATGACATATCTCCAGATCTGAAATACCCTTTATGCTTTTCAGTTGAGTCAGTTAAACTCATACTAAAATCAGGAATTTGTTGAGAAGGTGAACCTTCAGCGGGAAAACCTTGGAATAATGATTTATTAATTCTAAAGGTTCTTCTTGACATTTCATTTAACTTTTTTTCAATTGATTCTTTGTTACCCTGTCTATATAATTCTAAAAATAGACTAGCAGTTAACGGTTTGTTATCTTCGACTAATTCTATTCCATTTTCGGTTATTTCATTTTGATTTTTCATTTTATTTTCTCCTATTTATTTTTGTTTATTTTGTGTAGTCTTTTACTACAATAAACATAGTGAATGATAGTATAATAATATTTGTCGCAACTTAATTACTTCAATAGAAAGGGTTAAAAATACAAAATTCTTATTAAAAAGATGGATGTAAAAACTTCCTTTATTGAATATGGCTTAAATGAAAAAGAAATATCAGTTTACTTGTTTCTTTTACAAAATGGAGTTAATTCAGCTAATGGAATTTCAGCTGGTACAGGAATATTAAGACAGACTATTTATGACACAGTTTCTAAACTTGAAAATAAAGGATTAATTTCTGAAGTGATAAAAAATGATAAAAAACATTTTATTGCTCAAGATCCAGAGGCATTTATTAGCATTTTGAAAGATAAAGAAATAATTGTTAAAAATGTAATGTTAGAATTAAAAAGTCTAAAAAATATTAGCTTAGATAAAACTTCAACAAAACAATTTAATGGACTTAAAGGTATAAAGTTAATTTATGAAGATTTTTTAAAATCAAAAACAGAAATAAAAACAATTCAGCAAGATATTCCTGAGAAGTTACTTAAGGAATATTTTATTGAAAATTTCTCTATAAAGAGAGTTGAAAGAAAAATACCTATAAAAATATTAAAATCAGGAATTGAGACAGAATTTCAGAAATCAATTAATACAGATAAGAAGAAGTTCAGAGAGGTAAAATTAATTAGCAGTTTAGATGGAGTTGATAGCCATATAGTTCTATACAATGGTAAAATAGCTTTTCTTGATTATAGAGATGAGCCTAGTGGAATAGTAATTGAAAATGAAGTTTTATTTAGATCATTAGAAATAATTTTTAATATATTGTGGAAGATGGGTAAGAATTATTGAAAGATAAGTGGACCTGCCGGTCCACAAGAATTATTAATTCTTGGTAAGTTATCTTCTTGCGAAGCTAACTGAATCAAACCTTCAGCATTAAATTCCCAGAACTATTATGCTATTTCATTTTACTCAATAGCATATATGGACCTGCCGGGAATCGAACCCAGGCCCCATCCTTGCAAAGGACGAATTCTACCACTAGACTACAGGCCCTATAAAAAGAACCAAGGTTCTTCTTATGACATCTCCTTTCAAAGATATCAAAACTTTCTTACGAAAAGTTTAATGTAATAAGATATTATTGATGGTTTTTAAATTTGTGGTTGCTGGATTCCTAAAACCTAGAGAATTATTAATTCTCGGGTCCAGAAATTCATTGAATTTCTTGGAATCTCACTGATGTTTTTTATTTTTAAGAATTGTTAGACTGTTAGGTAATAATACTAACCCATATTTATACATAATAAATCTTGTTGTAATTTATTTAAATCAAAAATATATAATAGATTTAGTTTTGTTATCTAATTAGTTCGTTAATCATAAACTCCAACTGAAATATTTCCCCTAATTACAACTCTTCTTCCATTTTTCCTTAAACCTGCAGAAATATCTCTCATCACTAAATGCAAACCTGTTTCTGTAATATGTGCATAATCAACATGATGCTCGTCTTTTGGCTTTAATATTTGTGATGGATCATTTAAAGTAACTCTATACTCAACTGGAAGTTTATCAGCTTCGGTTTCACTATCAAATTGAAATTGAAATTCTAAAGAATGTGATGGTAATGTTTGTGTTGCACCTGGTGTATACCATTCACTTATTTTTGGAACTGCTAAAATTACTCTCCCTGTTGCACTTGATACTCTTGCTGATTTTGGTGCCATTTTATTTTAATTTAATTTCTCCTTACAAAATTTCTGTTTGCTTCTATAATATAATTAATTTTTAAATCTTTACTTTCAGAAAATGAACCATAAGAACCTGCAGAAATATCTTCCAATGCTAATCCTATTAAAATACGATTTACTTTTAATTTATTTACCATATAGTCCCTTACATAATCTTCAAAATTTTCACTTACCTCAATTTCCTCTGGTTGAGTTGAATTATCTGAATGATAATGAGTAATGCTATTTGAACTAAAATTAAAAATAACTCTTTCTAATTTACTTTGAAATTCTAATAATTTATCTATTGATTTTAATTTCTTATCTGAACTATTTTGAGTTGAAGTGTTCATTTTACTTTATTTTATTCTATTTTAGAAAATGTTTTGAAAAAATGATCGAGTGCCCGCGAAGCAGTTTCATACGTTGTTGTTTACTTGCAAAAATTTAAAATAATAATAGGAGGTGATCCATCTGCAGGTTCCCCTACAGATACCTTGTGACGACTTAACCTACCTTGTCTTACAAAGTTTCGTCTCAAACGATCCTCAACAATGCAAAACTCGGTTGGTTTGACGGGCAGTGTGTGCAAGGGGCAGGGACATATTCACCGTTCTCTGATAAAGAACGATTACTACGGATTCC
>JBBSXX010000105.1:0-14690 GCA_038045565.1 Nanobdellota archaeon | reverse complement strand
AGATAAAAGACAGAAGATTGATTTACATTTTAGAGCAAGATATTACATTTCCACTCAAGGTAAATTACCACATCTTGCATATTTTATTCAGAGATTTAATCGTGATGAAAAAGGATATTTTTTCAGATACATTCCAGTAGAAAGATTTCAAGGGTTGGATGTCGGTGGAGAGGAAACTAATCAGACACCAGAATATGAATATAAATTTTATCGAGACTCTTTTTCAGGATTAGTTGAAGCTGGGCCAGAAGAGCTTGATTTTTTAAAAAGGTAGAGATTTTTTAACCCAATCCAAAAGACTCTGTGAAATCTATTATCATTGAATACTGATTTAGATAATTAATTCCTTTTTCAGTTATTGAATATGTTTTTCCACTGAGAGTTTTATGCTGAATTATGAACTGCTTTTCAATCAACTCGCTTAGGTATTCTTCCATCATTTGATGAGATAGGTTTGATTTATAGAGAATGTGGGTGGGCTTAATTTTCCCATTCTTATTCCTTATAACATTCAATATGTCCCTTATTATCTCTAATTTATTTCTTTTCTTCATTATAAGTCCTTTTATTTCTTTATAATTAATATAAGTCTTGTTAAGACTAAGATATATGCAATTAGTTCTGTTATATGGCCGATAACATAATAGGTATAGTGATTTATTGCAAACATGAAGTGTATATGACTTACAAATAGCAATATAAATGCAATTGGGATAAGCAGATTCTTATGTTTCTTTGTTTTCATATAATGTATTAGATAGTGCGAAATCAGGAATATTATAAATATTGAAGAAAGTACATGGAATGCTAGTGCTTTATTTGCACTAAATGTAAGAGCTAAAATTGTTATTATGACTATTAAAGAATATATTTTATTGTTATTTGTTTTAAGAGTTGTATATGCTAATGTTGCCAGACCCAAAAGTGTAAAAATCATATACATATAAATTCCAATAGAGCCTATTGATATAAACTCTTGAAGAGATAGTGCCTGAATGCTGTCGGATATTTTATCCAATAGAAATAAATTTACAAATGCCCAGATTACATATGATAATGAAATAAATATAAATCCTACACCAAATGCTTTGTATTCTTTTTGATTGCAAAGATTGTAAATTTTAAATGAATAAATTGCAACTAGTGAAGTTATTAATGCAAAGGCAATTTCCAATATAATACTATATGCAAAGAACCAGGTTGGAATAATGTATATATTTGCCATCTTTCACTATAATTTAGCGATTTTTTAGTTTTTAAGGCTTGTGAATTCAGGTTCTTTATTCTGGTTCTTCATTTAGCTTTAATAAGTGCTTAATAAAGGGATTTCTTCAATATTTTAACAAAATAAAAATAAACTAAACAAACAATGAGGAGAAAAAAATGAAAAGAAAAAACCCAGCAAAGATCCAAAATAAATCTGAAAACACAAGAGTGTTTGGTATGAAACCACCCCCCATAAATTAACAGAATTTTATATTCATATTCACATTAACTTTTATGCTGATTCTTTGTTCAACCCCGTTTATTTGAGGCGCCCCCGGGCGCCTCGATCATACTTATTTTGACTTAACTTTTTAGGTAACTATACTACATTATTAATATAGATAATGAGCAATTAACAAATTAATTTTGATTTAAATTAAAGGTAATAATACTACATATTTTTAATATAAATTTAGGATAATTAACCATAAAAAGTGATAAGATTAACAATGATTACATTACATTGAAAGCTTCTTTAACTTTCCGAAGTCTAAAACTTCATTTTCACTTGCAACAAACACATTAAAATCTTTTATGTTTTTTTCAGGTATAAAGCAGTTGCCATCATCTATGTGTTCGTTTAGACTTGTGCCTTCAACTAAAGGCAGAAAACTAGGCAGAATTATTATATTTTTATTTTTATACTTCCCCACTAGAAAACATTTGTATTTTTCAGCTCTTATTTTTTGAGGGTCTCTTAGTGTTATTGCTGGGTGTAAATGGCCCATTAAAATATATTTAATTTTATCACTAAAAACTTCAGTTATTTCTATATCTCCATGTATAAATGCTAGATCTTTATATAGGTAATAATCAAGAAAGTCTTTGTCTTTTATTAGATTAAACTTTTCATGATTTCCCTTAATCATTATTATGTCATCTCTTTTAACGTATTTTTCAAGCAGGTCTAAAAGATTTAGCACTATGTTTCTTTCTCCTTTATTAAATGCAAAATAGTGTTTTATATCCCCCAAGAAAACTATTTTATTTAATTTACCATTCATTTCCATAGCTGTTTTAATTGTTTCTTCTACCTCTTTAAATGTTTGTTCTATTTGTTGCTGGGGAAAATTAAGACCCATTTCATTTAGCATATATTCATAGCCAAGATGCATGTCTCCAAATACAAGAACTTTCTCTTTTAGGAAGTAGACTGTTTTTCCTATTAGTTCGAAGGGTTTTTGTTGATATTTCATGTAAATACATATTTATTTTCTTTTTAAAGGTAAATAGGAAAGCTTAAGTATATGGTATATCTTACTTATCTTGTAAATAAGATGGAAAGAATAGTTGAGATAGGAACTGTAAGTTCAAGAGGACAGATTGCTATACCTGTGGATGTGAGAAATAAGCTTAATTTAAAAGACGGGGAGAAGATGCTTTTTGTTCTTGAGGGAGATACTTTGATAATCAAAAAGGTTTCGTCACATAATAAAACTTGGGAAGAAATAACAAAACCATTAAGAGAAGCTGCTAAAAAAAGTGATTTGAAAGAGGAAAATGTTGTCGATCTTGTACATAGGTCTAGAAAATTAAACTCCAATCAAATATTAAAGATAATTAATGATCATAAAGCGGAAATAAATAAATATAGTGTGAAAAAGATTGGATTATTTGGATCATATGTCAAAGGAAAGCAAAATGAAAAAAGTGATATTGACATTTTGGTGGAATTTCATAAATCTGGATTTGATAATTATATGGATTTAAAATTCTTTTTGGAAAAAATATTTGGAAAAAAAGTTGATTTGGTAATAGAAAGTGGATTAAAGCCAGAATTGTTATATATAAAAAAAGAGGTAAAATATGCGAGATTATAATCTTTACTTGAACGATATTCTAAGAGCAATTGAAAGAATTGATAATTCTTTTAAAGGGATTAATGAAGATGATTTTAATAATGACCTTAATCTTCAGGATGCCACTTTAATGAGGATACAAATAATAGGAGAAGCAGTTAAGAATATTCCTGATAATTTGAAAGAAAAATACAGCACAATTGAATGGAAAAAGATTTCTGGAATTAGGGATGTAATAAGTCATCTTTATTTTGGAATAGATTTAGAAATAATTCGGGATGTTGTTAAGAATAAACTTCCGGAATTAAAAAGTTCTATTACTAAAATTATTAATGAAGAAAAGAAAAGGTAATTTCTCTCTCTAATTATTTTTCTCCAATACTCTTTAGATGAAGTTCATGGACTCTTTTTAGAAATTCCTGTTTGTCCTCAATTTTTATGAGGTCTGTATGGCCTTGTAGGATTAGGTTTAGAGAGAAAGGACTTGGAAGTTTTGCTTCTATAATTTTAATTTCAACATGATCTGATTTTATTAACTCGACTACTTTTTTTGCATTTTGGATATCCATTAAATCTTCTAAAACCTCTCGGCGGGCTTCTTTTAGTATCGGGAAGTTCTTTGATATTTTTCTTACAGCTGCTAAAAGAAAATGGGATTTCATCTGCTGCTTTCCAACTGTTTTATTATGGCCCTTATAATTTCTTAAAATCATTAATGACCTTGCTGCGCAGTGTCTGAAACGCCTTGTTAGAATATCTGTTTTTTCAATAGCTTCTACTAAAATTTCTTCAAGATTATCTGCTGTAATAAACTTGAGAGCTTTTTCTATTGGAAGATTAGGTCCTGCAAAATAAAATCCGCTGTCGCTTACACCTATTTCTATATCTCTACCTCCTGCCCTTCCCATTAAAAATCCCAATGCTCTTGATAAAGCATCGTTTACTCTGCGACCATACATACTATTAACTAAAAGATAATTTTTTTCAGATTTATATCTTTCAATTATTATTTTTTTAGAACTAGGAACTTCTGAAAATCTAAACTGTTCGTTGAAGTAATTATGTATTATTTCTGCTATTTCATCTGTTACATATAAATATTCTTTAATGAACTCTTTTATTTCTTTCTTTGACTTTTTTGATGTTAATTTCTCACTCATTAATAATCTGAACCTTGATATTTCTAAAGCAGAATCAAAACTTAAAGGAAGCATTTCTGAAAACCAAGAAGGTATTGTTGGATTTCTATGAGTAGCTGGACGAACATATAGATTCATTCCTTTAACATAAGCATATTCATATTTACTTCCCCCTAAAACAAATACATCTCCTTTTTTCATTCTTTCTAAAAATCCTTCATCTATTGCTCCTATTTTTTCCCCTTCTCTTCCAGTTGCAATTTTAACTGTAATAAATGATTCTTCTGGAATTGTGCCTATGTTTGTTAGATATATAACTCTGGCAAGTTTACCCCTTTTTCCTATCTGCTGTGCTGCTTCATCATACCAGATTTTTCCATATACATTTGATTTTTCCAAAGCATACTCTCCAGCTAAATAACTTATAACATCATAAAAATCATTTTTAGTCAATTCACTAAAACAATAACTTCTTTTAATAAGATCATATATTTCTGTTACATTCCATATTTTATATATAGCCATTCCATATATTTGTTGTGAGAGAACATCAAGACAGTTTCTTGGGAATTTTATTTTATCTATTTTTTTCTCAATCATTTCTTTTTGAATTACGCTACATTCTATTAAATCATCTCTATCCATTACAATAAAACGTCCTTTTGCAACTTCATGAAGTTTATGCCCTGCTCTTCCTAATCTTTGGAGAGCTCTTGAACTTGCTTTTGGAGAAGATAACATAATAACTAAATCAATATATCCGATATCAATTCCTAGTTCTAGACTTGTTGAGCAGACAACTACTCTCAAATCTCCTGCTCTTAATCTTTCTTCAATATTGAATCTGTGTTCTTTACTTAAAGATGAATGATGTGCAGCAATATTATCTCCATATTCTATTGGATATCTGTCTTTTAGATGTGAAACTACACGCTCTGTTCCAGCTCTTGTATTTGTGAAAATTAGGGTTGTTTTATGCTCTTTAATTAAATTATTGATTAAATTATAAGTTTCTTGAGATACATTACTATCTTCTATTAAATCTTTAACAGGAGTTAAAACTTGAACGTCAATTTTCTTCTGCAATGGTATTTGGGCTATTTCCACGTCTCTATCTTTATCAATACCTACCAGAAATTTAGCAACTTCTTCTAGAGGAGAAATTGTTGCACTTAGCCCGATTTTTACAGGCCATATTTTACTTGCTTCATTTAGTCTTTCTAGTGTTATACTTAGATAAGCTCCTCTTTTATTATCTAAAGCATGTATTTCATCAACTATGCAGAATTCTACCCCCCTTAACATTTCAACGAAATTTTTACTTGTTAGAATTATTGCTAGAGATTCAGGAGTTGTTACAAGTATATGGGGAGCTTTTTTAGCCATTTTTGCCCTTTCTGCAACTGTTGTATCTCCTGTTCTTAGACCGACTCTTATACCAAATTCTTTCCCAGCTATTTTTTCCATTTCTTCTAATGGTCTTTTTAAATTGACTTCTATATCATTAGACAACGCTTTAAGGGGAGAGATGTATACAGCGTATATTCTATTATCTAATTCTCCTTTTTCAGCAAGAGTCACAAGGTAACTTAATATTGATGCAAATACAGAAAGAGTTTTTCCACTTCCTGTTGGGGAAGATAATAATATATTTCTTCTATGATGTATTGGGACTAAACAGTACTTTTGAGAATCTGAAAAATCTCCAAATTTTCCCTTAAACCATTTATACACAATTGGATTTAGGGATTTCTTTATATCTTCTTCTTTATTGCCTGTTTCTAAAAAATTTATTTGAGTCATTTTAAGAATAAATGCGTAAGACGTTTATAGTTTCTTAACGCCCCCCAACTCCCTTTAATATAGATAACTTAAGGAAAAGTTTATTTTATATAGTTTGTGAATGAGATTAAACAAATGTTAAATCAGAGTTATCTCCAAATGGGGGTGCTATTCTTTTGAGAGGATAATTTTCATTTACTTGGGTTTGAATTTCGCCATAGGTATTTAATGCAGAATCCTTAATTTCATGAGGATTATCATGAAGATATTTATTTATTATAAAAAAGTATAATTTTAATCTTTCAACTTGAATTGGGGAAGCTTGTTGATTTAAAGCTAAAATTGCTAAATCTTTAAATTCTATAGTAAAGGAATCTGAAAGTTTGTTTACAATATCTTGAGTTTGCATTAAAAACTGTTATAATTTGGACTTTTAAGTCTTTCTATAAGAATTACATATTTTCTTCAACTTGCTCTTCTATGAAAGCTTCCTGATCTTTAGAAATATCTGAACTATTTACTTCTAGAATTTCCTTTTCTTTCTCTTTGAACTTTTTTTGCTTAATTTCATCTAAACTACTCAAAAGAGTTTTCTTTTCTTCAAGAGTTTTCTTAGAATTTACTAGTTTTTGTTCAATTAGAGAATTTCCCTTAAAACTATGTGTTAGGTCATATTCTGTATTTTTGATTTTTGTTACAAGCTCTGCTATTTCTTCTTCTACTTGTTCTTTGGATACTTGATTATTTTCTTGATTTTCCATAATATTTTGGGCATTTCATTGTTTTTATAGGTTTGGGTTATTGGGGCTTTGTTGATTAAGTAGTCTCTGTTGATAAAGTCATTTCTTCATTGGAACAGTTATATAATAATGATTTGTTGGTTTTGGCTTTTGAGTTAAATCTTTACCTGAGAAAGATTTATGAATTAAGTTTTTATGTTTTGCAAATCCTGCTACGATATGAAGTCTATAATTTTTTCTATGAGCTATCATCCAATTTTTTTCATTTTTTGATAATACTGCTCTAAAATTAGTTGGTTGATTCATAGTCCCTTTAACTTCAACATATCTACAATTATTTCCTTTTTTAGCTAATAAATCATAAGGCTTACCTTTTTTTGTGACTTTCCAACCTCTTTTTTTATACCATTTTTCAACAACCCTAACTGCACCATCTCTAATATCTCCTTGACTCATAATTTTCTTTTTGGACATATATACTCCAGTACAATAATCTATTTCTTACCTAAGTCTTTCTGAATCAAACTCTCGACATAATCTGAGTATTTGAAGCTTTTATCGATACAATGTTTTTTAGCTTCTCTCCAAAGGTGAGGGTCAATTTTGAGGCTTATTGTCCCTTTTTTATCAGCCATATAATAAATAGAGGTATAAAGTAGTATATATATTTTTCTATATAGAAACATTTATATACTTAATAGTAATATATATTACTATATTACTTAATCAAAATGGAAATACAAAAAACATACAAACAAATGACAAGAGAAGAACGAGGACTAAAACTTTTAGGAGTTTTCATGGAAACATTAAATCTGCAAACTCTATGATGAAATGTTACAGCATCTATTATAATTTCATAACTAAACATCAAGCTATAAACTGTTGTCCTTATGAATTGGCTATTCCAGAATTAGCTTTAAGTTTAGAGAATGAGAAAAATAAATGGTTAGGGTTAATTAAATTGAGTATGCTAAATAATTAAAAACATGAGAAAACATTACTTTATAATGGAAAAAGAGAATAGTTTGACTGTTCTAGATTTATTTTGTGGAATTGGAGGATTCAGTAAAGGATTTGAAAAAGCAGGATTTAACATTGTTGCAGGTATAGACAATTGGGGGGTGGCTTTGAAAACTTTTAAAATGAATCATAAAAATACAATAACAATCAATGCAGATTTAAGAGAAATAGGCAATGAAACTCTTAAAAAATATTCTGGTAAGATAGATATAATTATCGCTGGACCACCATGTCAGGGTTTCTCTATGTCTGGAAAAAGATATATTGATGATAAGAGAAATACTCTTTTTGAAGAAGTTATACGCGCAGTAAATTTAATCTATCCAAAAGTTGTAATTATAGAGAATGTTGTAGGTTTACTATCTATGAAGAACTCAGATGGGGAATTTATAAAAGACTTGATAAAAAGAAAATTGGAAAAAGAAGGATATGAAATAGAGTATAAAATATTAAATGCTTCTGATTATGGGGTACCTCAGGCAAGAAAAAGAGTAATTTTTATAGGCTCTAAAATTGGAAAAATAGATTTTCCAAAAATAAAAGACTATAAAGTTACTGTGGGTGATGCCTTAGGTAACCTACTTGATGTAGAGGAACAATTTTATTTAGAACCAAAAACAAACTTTCAAAAACTTATGGCTGATGGCGAGAGAAAGATATATAACCATGAAAAGATGAATCATAATAAAGAGGTATTGAATAGAATAAAATATGTTCCTCAAGGAGGAAATTGGCAAGATATTCCGAAGGAATTTTATAATGTTTGTGGGGAGCATAGTAACAATTACCGAAGATTAGATTCAAAGCAACCTTCAATAACCTTGAAACATGCAACAAAATCTATGATTATTCATCCCAAATTTGATAGAGTTATAACAGCAAGAGAAGTAGCTCGATTACAATCTTTTTCAGATTCTTTTATTTTATCTGGAACGAGGTTTGAACAACATCAACAATTAGCAAATGCAGTTCCCCCATTACTTGCTTTTGAAGTTGCAAAAACAATTAAATATAAACTGGAGAAAAATGAAATTTAAATTTATAGACTTGTTTTCTGGAATAGGTGGATTTAGAATAGCTTTTGAATCCTTTGGTGGAGAATGTGTTTTTAGTTCAGATATAGATAAATGGGCAAATGAAACTTACTTTGAAAATTTTGGAGAGTATCCTTCAGGAGATATTACTAAAATAGGTAATTCAGAAATTCCAAACCATGATATTCTTTGTGGAGGGTTTCCTTGTCAGCCTTTTAGTATAGCTGGAAGAAGACTTGGCTTTGACGATACTAGGGGCACTCTTTTTTTTGAAATCGAGAGAATATTGAAGGATAAAAAACCTAGAGCATTTATTCTTGAAAATGTTAAAGGGTTAGTAAATCATAATAAAGGCGATACTTTGAAGATAATATTAACAAAACTTCATGAGATGGGTTATACTATTTTTTATCAGGTTCTAAACTCTGTAGATTATGGTGTCCCTCAAAATAGAGAAAGAGTATATATTGTTGGCTTTTTGGATAAAATTAGCAATTTTGATTTTCCATTACCCCTAAAAGAAAAAATAAATATTGCAAATATCTTAGACAAAAATGTGAAAGGCTATGACATTTCTGAAATAGCAAAGGCGCACCTTAGAAATCATTATAAAAATTTATTAAAAGGAGAGAAAATATTAAAAGAGAATCATTTATTTGCCACAGAGATTAGACCATCTAGATGTGTTTTTAGAAATGATGGTTTTTCTCCTTGTTTAACTGCTAAGATGGGAACTGGAGGCAATAATGTGCCAGTAATAGTCAAAGAAGAAAGAAAATTAACAGTGAGAGAATGTTTAAGAATACAGGGATTTCCAGAAAATTTTAAGATGAAAGAAAATAATTCTCATAGCTATAAACAGATTGGGAATAGTGTTACTGTTCCAGTTATAAAAGCAATAGCAAAAAAGATTATTGAAACTCTAGATAGACCTGGTGGGTTTAACAACTACTGTGAAATCACCATGGCTCCTACCAGAACCAGTAGTAATAACAAAGGGTACAATACTCGCCTTTCTCAATTTATTTGATTCAAAAAACCATGTTGCAGTAAATGGTTCTTCAAAATTTCCGATACCCATAAAAACAAAGTTAGAAACATTTTTGTTTTCATTAATAGTCTTCCCTATTAAATAGTTAGAATAAGTTTTTACTTCTCGAGCAATTATTAATCTCTCTTTAGAAGAAATAGACTCATTCTTAAGAAGGGTTATTCTCCTTATATTAGAGAAATAGCCTTCAAATTTTTCCCAATTAGTATTCCATCCATTTAGGACGGAAGCATTTTTGGATAATTCCTCAATTTTTGTGCAATAAATAGAAGCCCCTGCTCCTAATTCAAAATTACCAAATATCTTCTTAAAAGTAGAAGGGTTCATTTTTAAAATTTGATATTTATTAGAATCAGACCTTTTAACAGATATGCCAGTATGATTTACGGGAGCTAAATTAATTTTTTCTAAGTCTTTTTCAGATAAGTAATAATCTTGTTCTTTTAAATAACTTTCTCTAATAGGTTCTTTACAATAACCAATAAACAAATCTGCTTTGGGTTTTATATAAGAACCATTTATTTTTCCAAATTTATGCGAAACGATATGGACTGCAAACAAATTCTTTTTGTTCAGTGAGAACTTTAGAATTTTCCAATATGTGCTATCTTTATTCCTGTTTAATTTTTTTACAAAATTTATTTCTTCTTCTGTACCCTCTTTCGTTCCCTTATTCATTTTATTTTCTTTAAATCCTTTCCAATACTTCCCCATTTTAATTGTATCACTCCTCTTTTTTTCTCAGATTTATTTCCCCCATTTATGTTTCTGTTCCATGCTTGAAAAGTTAATCCTCCGACAGAAATAGCACCTTTAGATTCATTTGCCTTATCACATAACCATCCTAATACTTTTTTGCTCTTTTTCCAGACTCCTTTATTTTTATTTCCATAGTAAATATAGTCTGGAGAACTTTGGCTTTTTAATCCAGTGACTACAAATCTTTTTATCAAATCATCATTATATTGGTCAAAAAAATTCTGTATTCTTTCAATTACTATTGGATATTTCTTTTTAAACTTACTTGCAGAAAGTCTGTCTTCAACTTTTCCTTTCCCGTCAAAAGTTTCATCACCCCAAATAAACAATCTTAAGTCATTGGCAAGAGAATTAGAAATATTATAGGAATTACTAAGAAAATATATAAAATCTTCAATTGGTTCTTGATGAACACTATTGCCTGTTCCAGATTTTACACTAATTGTTTTTATAGTATTATCAATTTGAATTGCTACATCTGATTTATTTTGTCCTGCTTTTTCAAAAGAAACTATTTTAGTATTTTCTGGTATACTTTTTGAAAATAACGTTGCTAAAAATATTTTCCAAGAAGAATTTAGTTCCTTGAATTGTTTGCCATTAAGATAATTTATTATTTTCTTTTCGTTCTTGAAACCTTCTTTACTCATGAAAAGACAAGTAAAAACTATCTTTTAACCTTTTCCACCAACCGTTAAGGTAACAATGTAGGGTTATTGGGGCTTTGTGTAAGAAGTAGTCTTATTTTAGGACTTTATACACAAAGCCGGTTATTAGGGTTTCCCGTTTTATCAAGGTTTAAAAATCTCTTTTTGTTTTGATTTCTATGAAAAATGAACCTAGTTTTAATGTAGGAAAGATAAGACAGCCAATTGTAACTGTTGCAGGTCATGTCGATCATGGAAAAACTAGCTTGCTTGATGCAATTAGATCGAGTAGTGTTGCTGAAGGAGAGGCTGGAGCTATCACTCAGAAGATTTCTTTTACTGCTTTTACAGCTGAAAAGTTGAAAATTGCTTGCCCTTTAATTGAGAAAAAAGGCCTACAATTAGATATTCCTGGTTTTTTGTTTATTGATACTCCCGGCCATGCTGCATTTAACAATCTAAGAAAAAGAGGAGGAAGTTTAGCTGATTTAGCTATATTGGTTATTGATATTAATGAGGGGATAAAACCTCAGACAGCTGAGGTTATTCAAATTTTGAAACAGAATAAAACACCATTTATTATTGCTTTGAATAAGATTGATAAAATAAATGGTTGGAGTAAAATTGGAAATGAAATGAGTGAGAGTGTTGAGAGACAATCAACACATGTTAGACAGGTTTTTGATGAAAGACTTTACACATTAATAGCTTCACTTCAGAATTATGGACTTGATCCTGAATTATATTATAAGATTTCTGATTTCACAAAACAGATAGCAATGGTTCCGTGTTCTGCAAGAACAAGAGAGGGAATACCTGAAATTTTAATGATGTTATGTGGTTTATCTCAAAGATTCTTAAAAAAACAATTAATTTTAGGAGATAAAGCTAAAGGCGTTGTTCTTGAGATTAAGAAAGACAAGAATTTGAATTATATTGAGAGTATATTATATGATGGAACCTTGAGAGTTGGGGACGAAATTGCTATTGCTACTTTTGAAAAACCTATTCTTACAAAGGTTAAGGCAATTCATGTTATTCAACCACTATCTTTTAAATTTAAAGCAGAAGAAAGAGCTTCTGCAGCTTCTGGTATAAGACTTCAATTAAGTGATAGAGTTGACATTCTTCCTGGTATGCCGTTTATGACTTTTGATAAATTAGGGGATGCTGAAAAAGAGTTTAAGAAAGAGGTTGCTGGAAATATTGAACTAGATAAAAAAGGCATTATAATCAAGGCAGATTCTTTAGGAAGTTTAGAAGCAATGTTAGTTTTGTTAAGAGATGTTAATATTAAAATTGTTAAGGCTGGAATTGGAGAGATAAATAAGATAGATATTTTATCTGCAAAAGCAAATTTAAGCATTGATGAACTTGATGCTGTTGTTCTTGGTTTTAATGTTGGTTTAGATGAAGAGGCTAAAGAGCTAGTTAAGGAACTTGGAAATATTAAAGTTCTAAAGGAAGAGGTGATCTATAAATTAATTGAAAACTTCCAAAAGTTTAGAGATGAGAAAAATAAAGAAATTGAGAAAGCTAGATTAATGGAATTAAGTAGAGTTTGCAAACTCGAGGTTTTACATCAACATGTTTTTAGAAATAGCAATCCAGCTATATTTGGAGTTAGAATTGTTTCAGGAAATATAATATCTGGAATGGAAGTTATTGATGGTAAAAATGAAACTATTGGACGGATTAAAAATATTCAGTCTGATGGCAAGAGTGTTGAAGAGGCTAAAGAGGGAATGGAAGTTGCTATCTCAATTTCAGGACTTTCATTTGATAGACATTTGAAAGATACTAAGTATCTTTATTCTCAAATTTCTGAAAAGCAATTCAAGAAATTTAAAGATAACAGAGATTTATTAAGTTCTGGAGAGATTTCTGCTCTGCAGGAAATCAAGCAGATAAAACAATTAAGAGATGGTAGTTGGGGCGGATGAGCCTGAGTTTTCTCCAAGAAGAGGTACAAAACTAACTCCAAAGAAACTTTTTCTTTCTTCAGTTCCATTCAATATTCTTACTAAATTTAAATTATGATCATATTCTGTTGGATATAATAATATACCATCATCGTTATTTAATTGATCTATGAATGGTTGAGGATTGAAACCTTCTTCTTGAGGTGCAGCTGTCAAATATATTCTATCATAAGGAGCATTTGGTAAATATCCTATCGAACCGTCCCCATGAACAAAATGCACATTTTCAGTTTCTCTATTTAAGTGCCTTTCTAAATTTTTTCTTCCTTTTTTAGCTAATTTTGGATTAAATTCTATAGTTGTTAATTTTCCACTTTTTATTAACTCATAAGTTATTGCTGCATGATATCCGCATCCTGTTCCTATTTCTAGTACATTCATTCCTGTTTTTAATTCAAGAAGATCAGACATTAAAGCAACTAAAGAAGGCATAGAACAGGTTTGCCCCTCTCCAATTAGAATAGTGGTATCATTGTATGCTAATGCTTTTGCAGAGACTTTTGCATATAAAATTGTATCTCCTACATTAAATGCTGTTACAAGAAGCTTATTGCATATTTCTCTCTCTTCTTTCTTTTCTTCTTCTGTTAAATCTTCTTCTTTTCTACCTTCAACCTTTCTTTTATAATAAACTAATCTAAGGTTATTGCCTTCGTTTTGAATATCTTTCATTAATTTAATATCTCCAGTACCTAAACATGTTCTATGTCCATTTAAGAATTTTTTTCTGTCAACTCTTCTTAACGCCTCAAGTACTATTGGGTCTCTAGGACTTTTCATACCAAACCAATGCGGCATTGTTGCTGCAGCTTCTACTAGTGAATCGTTTGAATACATATTCATGTTTTTTCTTCCTTCTTTATAAGTATTATTATTCTATCTTAAAAAGATCAACTTAAGATAGATTTAAATGATGGTTTCTTTAGAATGAGAAATAGCCCTCAAAAGATAACTCAATCAGTAGATTTGTTTTATAGGGGGGTGCTTCTACTCGTGGAGTTCAGGGGCATTTAGCTATGTTCTATTCTCATAATGCAAGTAATGTTTCTGTTTATAATTGGGTTGTGAAATACAGCAAGATGATAAGCAAATTCACAAACAAACTAAAATTAAGAGTAGGACAAGAAGCCCAGACAGACGAAATAGAATATCACAGAAGAAAATCACATAAAGCTAAATTAGGCACAGAAAAGCACTTTTTTATTGATAGTGTAGATACAGAAACAAGATTTATGATTTCTGCTGAATACATGAAAGATAGAAGTATCAAAAATGTAAAGATAGTTATGAATAGAATTAAAGAAAGAACAGGAGAACAAATTAAAGTTATGACTACCGACGGATTGCTTTCTTATCCTCGTGTAATTAAGAAATTCTTTGGTTACAACAATAAAGAAATAAAGTTTAATATCTTTCATAATAGGGTTGTTGTTTCAGATGAGCAAGGAAACTTTAATCATCCTATTGA
>JBBSXX010000104.1:0-4864 GCA_038045565.1 Nanobdellota archaeon | reverse complement strand
TTCACAAAATTAGAACAGAAAAAGAATGAGTAAATAAAAAGGAAGACGGTGAAAATGAATTTAGAGTTTGATAAAAAAGCAGTAAGTTATGGAAAAATAGGGATATTTGGAATTTTAGTATTGGGTTTTATTTTAATTCTCCTTTTTGGTATTTATTTTTTTCTGAATAATCAATTATCTGAAAAAGACATAAACGGAAATTTTATTGTAAATGATTCGGACGGAATTCTAATTAAACAAGAAAATGGAGTTAAAACATATTATCTTGGAAACGGACAGTTTAAAGATGTAATTCCAAGTGTTTCTGCTCAGGCAAGTCCTCCTCCAGGAACTTTAGTTGATCCGCCTGTTTATCCTAATGTTATGGGGACTGTATGGTCTGGTTCTGGAAATTTTTATGGAACTAACACAATAGGTAGAGGAAATGCTTTTGAAGGTATTGGTAGGGGGTACATTACTTTTCCTTTAACAAATCTTACGACAGGATACAATATTACCAATGCAACTTTATTTTATTATGTACAAAGCACTTCATACACGGCATCTGATTCTATTGAGATAAGGAAAATAGATGAGGTAGTTAATGGATTTTCTAATATCTCTCATATATTCCAGAATATTACAAGAATTGGAGTTAATCGAAGCTATGGTATTGCCACTGGAACAAATGTTTCAACAACTGGTTGGAAAAATATAACTTTAAATGGTAATTTTACAAGCGATGCACAAAACGCATTGAGAAATTTAATTATGATATCAATTGGAATTAATGGGAGTGATGAGGCAACAGCTAATAAAAATGTGGTTATAGCATATAATGTGTCAAGACCATATATAGAGTTGACTTATACAACTGGTGGATCAGATTCAGCAGTTTCTTTAAATTCTTATTATGATGGGTTTGTGAGTGCAAATGGAATTGTTAATAATAATCAATCTACTTATATCGAAATAGGCAAGCCTACCAGTGGGTTTGGGTCAAGTGATCAAGCTGGTTTTTTAACATTTAATACTTCCAGTATACCTGATACAGCTAATATATCAAATATTTTTATCAGAATTAATGTTACAAGTATATCTGATGGGGGGATAGAGTTACTACCTGAACACTATATTCTTTTTCAGTCTCTTAATGGAACTTGCGTTAATACAACAACTCATTCAAATGTAACTAAAGCAGCAGCTCTATATAGGAATATAACTTCTGGTCAACTTTATGGGAATAATATAGAAGCTATAGGACAGGGACTTGCTGATTCACCTCTGGTCTTTGTACTTGGTACAAAAACTAATTCTACTTATGACCTTCAAGGAATGTTACCTTCTGATTGTTTTAGTGTGGGAATAGAAGGTTTTGGTAGTCTTACTTCCAACTTACCCGGAGATACAACATTAAGAATAAGTTCATCTGAGGGTAATTTTTCTCCACAATTGAGTGTTATATATACTGTTCCTGAAGATTGTACGAGTGTTCCTGGTAGTGGGGATTGGACAATTTCAACATATTGCTTGATCAATAATCAACAATCTATTGTTAATGGAAATTTAGTTATTCAGAATGGAGGATTTTTTAATATGACTGGAACTACAAATATTACTTTTAATGGGAGCAATAGATATATTTATGTTAGTTCTGGTGGTCAAATTAATTTATATAATACTGCTGGATTTAATAAGAAATAATATTTAATTTTTGATAATTGTGAAGATTTATAAATAGTTATTTGTGGTTAATAACATGGTAAAAGTAACAAGAAGAAATTTTTTGAAAGCAGGAATTGCAGCAGGTGCTGTGGGTTTAGGTGCCGCTGGATATAAATATGCTCCTGAAATTTTATCTGAAAGAAATAGGAGTAATAAACCAAATATTGTTTTTGTAACTTTAGATACTACTAGATATGATAGAATGGGTTTTAATGGATATGGTAGAGATACAACTCCTAATTTAGATAAATATGCAGAAAATGGAGTTGTTTTTCATAGGAATTATTCTCAGGCCCCATATACTCCTTTTTCAACAGCTTCTTTTTTAACATCTCAATATCCTCCTGATATGGGATTTGATTATATGTGGTCATCGGTACCTAGTTCTGCATTAACTATAGCAGAGATGTTAAAGACTAGGGGCTATGCTACTCATGGAGCTACAAGTACAAAGATACTTGATGCCACGCATGGATTTTCTAGAGGATTTGATTCTTTTTCATCTCCAGAGTTGACTCTTCCTTTTTTAGGAACTGTAAGGATTGGAGAAAAAACTGTTGATACACTAATTGCTAATTTAGAAAAACAACCAAGAGAAGATAAACCTCATTTTTTTTGGCTTCATTTATATGACCCCCATGGAGTTTATTTGCCCCATAAAGGTTTTACAGATCGTTTTAAAACAAATGGTAATTTTGATGATAAGGATATGAAAGTATGGAGTTTATTTGCTTTGGATAATAAAAAATTAAGATCAGCATATGATTTAGATTATTATTCAGTTGGTCATGGAGAAAATATATTAACTGAAAAAGAAGTGGTTGATGCAAATGATCAGTATGATGGAGAAATATTATATGCTGACCATCAAACTGAAAGACTTTTAAACTATTTGTCTGAAAGAGAATTATTTGATTTAAACAGAGATTTATTAGTTGTAAATGCAGATCATGGTGAACTTATGGGTGAACATCTATATTGTACTTCTCATCATGGTTCTTATCAAGAAGTAAAACATACTCCTTTACTTTTTGCAGGGGCTGGACTTTCAAAAGGAAAGACAATTTATAATTTAACTGAAAATGTAGATATACTTCCAACTATACTTGAAATTGTTGATTCTAATTCTAATAAAGAATTTGATTCTATTGAGGCTAAATATAGAAGTTTAATATGGAGAGGAAGAAATTTATTAAGATTAATAGGTGGTGATATATCTGAATCTAAAGAAGTTGTTTTTACTGATTTAGTTGATGGTACTGGATATTCTTTAAACACAAAAGATTTTAGTATAACTTCAAGAAGACTTGCTTCTGATAAACCTCATAAAGATCTTGAACGTATTGCAGGATATTTTCCTCAAGGAGCTATTAAATTTTCTGATTTTGATCTTGAAAAAGGAATAAATTTAATGTGGACTTTAAAATGGCCTGGCTTGAATTTTGAAGATTCTCCAGATGTTTTTACAAAGGTTAGCGTTTCTAAAGTTGGAGATGATGATTCAGAATTTCTTTTATTTAACTCCGAAGTACCTTATAAAGGGAATAGTTTCAAATTTTTTTGCCCTCAGATTATGGGGGAAGATAAATGGAATGAAACAGCACCTTATGCACTAAGATGGAAAGTACAAATTGTATCTAGAAAAAATGGTAATGATGATGTTTTATTTGACTCTAAAGAAGATGGGAATCTAGAGTTTAGACTAGAGCCAACAGAAAATTTTAGCAAACTTTTTGATTTAAATAATGATCCAAAAGAAGATAACAATTTATGGGATAATCCTAGCTATTCTGGACGAATTAGTGAGTTAGATAAGAAAATTGATTTAATTCTAGCTAAAAGAATGCATAGAAAAGGCAAGGCTTCAGATATTAATGACGAAGACAGAGCAACTTTAAAAGCTCTTGGTTATCTTTAATTATTCAATTGGCTATGTGTAAATTAGCGTTTTTATATATTTCTATTAAAATAGAAACATTTATAAATGATATACCTCTGTTTTAGAAATAGATTAGTTTATACTAATTGTCTTAAAATGAAAAAAATTGAAGCAATATATAGAGATATTTTATACAGGGCAATTGAACAAAAAGAATTTAGATTTACACAGCTTGATCTTGCTAAAAAATTTGGTATTTCTTTAAGTATTGTAAATTCTGCTGTTAAGAAACTAAATTCTATTGGAGCTGTAAAGATAAATCAAAGGAGTTTGGATGTTATTGATGTTAGAAAAATACTTTATTTTTGGGCTTCTATACGTAATCTTGAAAAAGATGTGATATTTAGTGTTAGAGTTGAAGCTTCTGTTAAAGAAATAGAAAAATGTATGCCTAATGTACTATTCACAGGATATACAGCCTATAAATTAAGATTTGATGACGTTCCTGCTGATTATTCTGAAGTTTATGTTTATGCTGATGAAACAGAGTTAAATGAAATAAAAAAGAGGCTGTCTTTTTTTAAAATATCTGACAAAAATAAATTAAACTATAACTTTTTTGTTTTAAAGAAAGATAGTTTTATGAAATTGTATAAAACTATCCCCATATCACAACTCTTTGCTGATTTATGGAATATGAACAAATGGTATTCAAAAGATTTTATTTTAGCTTTTGATAAAGAAATTGAAAAAATTGGGGTGCTGCAATAAATTTACAATGAATGAATTTTGGAATTCAGATTTGACAGAAAAGAGTTGGGAAATCTTATGTGAATTGAAAAGAAAATATAAATTCATAGTTATTGGTGGCTGGGCTGCTTATCTACTTTCAAAACAACAAAAATCTAAAGATATAGATATTGTAGTTGACATTAATGAACTTCAGAAATTAAAAAAAGAAAATTTATCTAAAAATGATAAATTAAAAAAATACGAAATAAAAACAGGGGAAATTGACATAGATATTTATACAGATTTTTATTCTAAACTAACTATTCCCCCAGAAGATTTGAAAAATTTTATTTTAGATATAGAAGGTTTTAATGTTGTTATTCCAGAAGTTCTTCTTATATTAAAACAAGGGGCTGAGCTTGATAGGGGTAATTCATTAAAAGGACAAAAAGACAAATTAGATATTATGGCTATTTTATTATTTTGTGATATTAATTTCAAGAAATATAAAGAAATTATAAAGAAATATTCTTTGGATAATTATATTGA
>JBBSXX010000103.1:0-2315 GCA_038045565.1 Nanobdellota archaeon | reverse complement strand
TCATCCATGTTAATTAATATTAGACCTAGCAAACTAGGGATGCAATATGAGATGTTCCTGTTTTTTTTTGCTTCCGCCCGCAGGTGGAATTCCCGACAGGGAAACTTTCAAAATAGATCAGTATTCCGGATCAATCTTTGGTGTAAATCCTATGGCTAATTTGTTATATTCTTTTGATATTACGATGTCATCTTCTTCCCATTTGTCTAATGTTTCATATGCCCTTTTCATATCCGTTAAACGAAATGGTTTATTATCTTCTAATGGATTTAAAGGGAAAGTCCGTATAAACTTATCAGCCTCTTTTCTTACATCTTGAAGCACCCTTAAATGAGCTTTATGTTTGCGTCTTATTTCGAACCAAAGTGCATGGTTATATACTTCTTTCTCGTCGTAACACCTCGTCTTAGATACCTTTTCTCTTTTGGCTGTAAATTTTCCATCCTTATCCCAACGCATAAGAGTTTTCTTATCAATTTTTAATAATTTTGCTGTTTGACTAATTGTAAGCATATATGTATAATCAATTACTGACTATATAGAGTATAGACAATGAATAATAGATTGTCAATATGTTGTATTACAGCTTCGCCAGTATAGGCGAGATTGATTATCTATTGACTATATATATTTAAACATATAACATTTAAATGTTAAATAATGTTTGCGTATAAATTCAAGGTTATGTCCAAAAAGATAGATATATTTCTAATCAACAGAAAATTTAGCCTTGTAAGATCGTTCTATATAGTTAAGATATTTTTAGTAGTTGGAGTATCAATTGCTTTCATAAATTGGTTTATGTCTTTATTTTGGGAACCATTGTTCTATAATCCAGTTTGGCTTAGATGCAAAACATTTGATAATGTTGATCTTTTCGTAAAATGTTTAGACACTGGAATTTCTAAATTTAGTGATTTTGCCATAAAAATAGATGTTATTGCAGGGATAACAAATAAAATACTTCTCTGGTTCCTAGTAGCATTTTTGTGCTATGTTTTTTTCTTTCCAAAGAGGAAAAAAGTCTCTTAGTTTATGGAGTAAATGAAAATCTAAAAGAAGATATAAAACTAATTTTTCTTAGAGATAAAATGGTTTTAATAAATAAATTTCATTCCATATCTTTTTTATTTCCCCTTCTATTTTAGGAAGTTCAATTGTATTCCAAGGTGTTTGACGCTCTACTTGTATTTCTTCAGTAGTTTTCTTGGGAGAATAATCCACTAACCAATCACTCTCACTGTTTATTTTATCCGCATAATAACTATAATTTTTATTATCTTTATTTACAATAGCTTCACAATATTTCTCCCAATATAAGTAATAGTCAGCTTCATGCTGAATCCATACTCTGTAATCCTTTTTATTATTAGGTATAGTTCTATATATTTCATCTAGTGTGGGGGTAATTTTTTCCTCGTAAATTTTATGCATTTTATTAATTTTCTTTAATTCATCAAGGTATTTTTGCATATTAGTCTGGTCACTCAAATTTTCATCCTTTTTTATATTGTTAATTATTTCTTCTAATTTCAGATATTGGGGTATCCAATATGTATCCATTATTTGAGTGAAATCGTTAGCAGGACTCTCCAGTTCGTTTATAATACGTAAGTCTAAATTCAAAAGATCTTCATACTTATTAGACAAATCTACCTTATATTTATGAGGAAAAGTTATTTTTTTAGCTAACTGAATATCATTTCCAAGAATTACTGTTTTATGTTTCATCTCTTCGATTAAACTGTCATTTTCCTCATAGACTTCTATTGCTCGATTATTATTTGTTTCATTTGTTACCAAACCTTTAGTAGCAGGCAAATTTTTCAAATTAATAGTATATTGTTGCATTAAATTATTTATGATCTCGGTGGTTTTATTGATTCTATAAAATAGAAACATACTGAAAAAGTAGAATACTGCAAACAAAATTAAAGTTGTAGTTGCCAATGTAGCTAGAATCCTAATCTTTTTATTCATAACAATCCAAAATAAATTATTCCCAAATGTTAAATATACTTATTAACTATGTTTATTCTACTCTATTACACTGATGTTAGCCATACCTCATGCTTGTACTGGGAAGGATTCCCTGACAAGGGATATTTCAGGAGCAATGGTTTTGTTGTTCCTGTCCTCTAACCAAGTGCTGTGCCAAAGGCACTTTGGGGTTGTTTTCAGCACTTGGTTTGCATGCCTTGTAAAGGCATGTGCGACTGGAATGGGTGTTGTATTGGGTACTTTAACGGTAACGGTAGCCGTTACCGTCAGCCGTCAACCGTTAGACCGCAGTCTGGCCGAAAATACGGCCAGTT
>JBBSXX010000102.1:0-7776 GCA_038045565.1 Nanobdellota archaeon | reverse complement strand
TAGAGAACAAAGTTCTCTAAGCCAAAGAAGCAAAGCTTCTTCTGGTTATCAACCCTCAAAATAAAATAAAATAAAAAACACAAAAAATAAAATGACAACAGAAACACAAGAAACAAGTGGAAGAAAAGCAATTGATAACGATAATTATGTAACAATTTATCCTGCTTTCAGTGATTTTTATATTGGTAGAAGAAGAAAAAGTACTTTAGAAAGATTTTCATTTTTACCAGAATTATTAAATAGAGATTTAAAACAAAAAGAGAATTAAAATAAAATTAAAATGACAGTAAGAAAACACGTAAAGGCATTGAGATTCAGTTTACTTAGTCCTGAAAAGATTAAGAAACTTAGCTGTGCTAAGATAATCACTCCAGAACTTTATGACATGGATGGATATCCTGTTGATGGGGGATTAATGGATTTAAGAATTGGGGCTATTGATCCGGGAGTTAGATGTAGAACTTGCGGAGGAAGATTAAAAGAGTGTTTAGGACATCCAGGAAGTATTGAACTTGCAAGACCCGCAATACATGTAAAATATGTTCCAATAATTTATACATTTTTAAGAAGTTTCTGTAAAGACTGTGGAAAAATTTTAATTGATAATAGTTTAGTTGACAAATTAAGTGCTGTTCAACGTTTGAAAAAATCAAAAGATGCGAAGAAATGCCCTCATTGTAATTCTAATCAGGAAAAAATAAAACTTGAAAAACCTACAACATTTTTACTTGGAAAGAAAAGAATTTTCCCTCCCGAAATAAGAGCTATTCTTGAAAAAATCAGTAATGATGATTGTAAATTAATTGGAACTAATCCTGAAACATTCAGGCCTGAATGGGCTGTGTTAACTGTTCTTCTTGTTCCAAGCGTAACGGTTAGACCAAGTATTACTTTGGAATCTGGAGAGAGAAGTGAAGATGATTTAACACATAAGCTTGGAGATATTATAAGATCTAATCAGAGACTTTGGGAAAATCTGAATGCAGGAGCTCCTGAAGTAATTATTGATGATTTATGGGATTTACTTCAGTACCATGTAACAACATTTTTTGACAATACTATATCAAGAATACCACCTGCAAGACATAGATCTGGACAACCACTAAAAACAATTACTGAAAGAATAAAGGGAAAAGAAGGAAGAATAAGAAACAATCTTGCTGGAAAGAGAGTAAATTTTTCTTCAAGAACAGTTATTTCCCCTGATCCTTCATTACAAATTAACGAGGTTGGAGTTCCGTTTGAAATTGCAGAAGTTCTTACAGTTAATGAAGAAGTCACAACTATGAATCTGGAGAGTTTGAAAAAAATAATTCTTACTGAACACTATCCAAGTGCTAATTATATTACCAGACCTGACGGAAGAAGAAAAAAAATTACTCTTGAATTAAAGAAAGAGATTATTGAGGAATTAAGGCCAGGATATTTTGTTGAGAGACATTTGAGAGATGGAGATATTGTTTTATTCAACAGACACCCAAGTCTTCATAGGGGAAGCTTAATGGCGCATTATGTTAGAGTTCTACCTTATAGGACATTCAGATTACATCCTAGCGTTGTATTCCCTTATAATGCCGACTTTGATGGAGATGAAATGAATGTTCATGTCCCTCAAACTGAAGAAGCAAGAGCAGAGGCTAGAATTTTGTTAAATGTTAATAATAATCTTATGAGCCCAAAAAATAATACCAATTTAATCGGAACAATTTCTGATGCAATTACTGGAAATCATATACTTGGAAAAAATATGATTAGCAATCACGAAGCAAATCAGCTTTTATTCAATGCTGGAGTAATTTCAAAATTCACTAAGAAATTAATTAGTGGAAAAGAAGTTTTTATGAAAGTTCTTCCAGATGGATTGAGTAAAAAAATGATTGAGGAGATTGAAAATAGTAATTTGAATGATGAATATACTTTTGGTGTTGAAAATGATAAGATAACTAAATTTATTGATAGAGAGTTTGGAAGAGAAGAAGCTATGAAATCAATTAAAAAAGCTTTCACTCTTGGAACTAACTATCTTGCAAGAGTGGGATTTACAATTTCACTTGAAGATTTAAATGTATCAGATAAGGTTAAGAAAATAACAAGAGACATTATTCAAGAAGGAGAAGATAAAACAAATTCTATAATTAAAAATTATAATGCTGGGGAGCTTGAAATTATTCCTGGAAAATCTCCGGAAGAGTCAAGAGAAATTAAAATACTTCAAACACTTAATGAAATCAGAACAAAAATAGGAAAGGCTGTAAAAACAGAATTCCCTGAAGAAAATCCAGTTAACAGTATGATTGCATCTGGAGCTGGAGGAAATATATTGAATATTACTCAGATTGCTTGTTCTGTAGGGCAGCAGTCATTATGGGCGCAAAGAATTAATATGGGTTATAGTCAGAGAACATTATCTTTATTCAAGAAAAAAGATCTTTCTCCAAAAGCTAAAGGATTTATTTACAGCTCATATATGGAAGGGTTAAAACCTCATGAATTTTTCTTCAATGCAATAACTGGGAGAGATGGTTTGATGGATACAGCACTTAGAACTCCTAAATCAGGTTATTTATATAGAAGACTTGCAAATGCTCTTCAAGACTTAAGAGTAGAATATGATTACACAGTTAGAGATGCTATAGGGCAAATTATACAATTCAAATATGGAGATGATGGAATTGATGTTGCTGGACTTCATCTTAAGAAACTTCTTTCACCCGGAGAGGCAATTGGAATTATAACTGCTCAAAGCTTTGGAGAACCTTCTACTCAAATGGCCCTTAATGTATTCCACTTCGCAGGAGTTCAGGAGATGCAGATAACATTAGGTCTTCCAAGATTAATTGAAATTTTTGATGCAAGAAAAACACCATCAACACCTACAATGGAGATATATCTTGATAAAGACCATAATGATGAGAAGAATTCAAAAATAATTGCTGAAAAAGTTAAGGAAATTAAACTTAAAGAAATTGTTTCAGAGGCTAAAATAAACTTCTCTGATAAAAAAATAGAATTTATCATAAATCCTAAGGCAATTAAGCAAACCCATATGTCAATAAACAGCATTGCTGAAAGAATAACGGAAAAAGGACATAAAGTGCATATCAAGGGAGACGTAATTGTATTGAATGTTGGAGAACTTAACTTTAAAGAAATGTATAAAGTTAAAGAGAAGATGAAAGAGGTAATTATATCGGGAATTAAAGGCATATCTCAGGTTTTAATTGTTAAAAGAGAAAAAGATTATGTTGTATTAACTGCTGGTTCAAACTTAAAAGATGTTATTAACTTTAAGGGTGTTAATAAAGATAAAACATGGACTAATGACTTGTATGAAGTTGCGGAAGTATTAGGAATTGAAGCTGCAAGACAGGCAATAATCAATGAAATATTCAAGGTAATTAACTCTCAAGGATTAGATATTGATGACAGACATTTAAAACTTGTTTCTGATGCTATGACTGTCGACGGAGAAATTAGGGGGATGACAAGAATGGGAATAATTGCTAAGAAAAGCAGTATTCTTGCTAAGGCAAGCTTTGAAACTCCAATAAAGCACTTTGTAAATGCTACAATTAAGGGAAGCAGAGACGAATTACTTTCAGTCATTGAAAATATTATATTAAATCAGCCTGTTCCTGTTGGTACTGGACTTCCAGGATTATTTGTTAAAATAACTGGACCTTTAGCTGAACAAAAATCTGCTAAATCTTCTTCAAAGGATAAAAAGGAAAATGAAATCAAGAAATAATACAATAACAACTATGGCTGATTTTTACAGAACTTAAATATATGGGACAGGAGTTCTTGAAGATATATTTAAAGATATGAAAAGATAATTAAACAAGAGATTATAAAAATTAGATTAGAATATATATTAAGATGATAAAGACAATTGATATGCAAGTAATGAGGTACATTAACTTATTTTCAAGAATAAGTAATGTAAACCCAAAACATTGCTTTATTTACAATAATTTTATAGTTTTTGTTGTTGAAGAATCAAAAGTCAACAAATCAATTGGAGATAATGGAAAAAACATAAAAAGACTTTCTGAAATTTTGCAAAAGAAAATTAAGGTTGTTGCTGTTCCAAATGGAGTTTCTGATGCTGAAAAATTTATCTCAACAATTGTTTATCCTGCACAGATTAAAAGTATAGAACTTAATAATAATTATTTAATAATCAATTCTTCTCCGCAAAATAAGGCTATGCTTATCGGAAGAAATAAGAAAAGACTTGATGAAATAAAAAGAATTGTTAAAGACTATTTTGGAAAAGAAGCTAAGATAATGTAGACAGGCATTCACCTTTATTTAATCATCCAATAGAAATTTTCCATTAGAGAAAAACACTAAAAAATTATTAATTTTTGGTGCCATTAAATTCTAACGAATTTAAGGTTTTACAATTAAATCATTTTATTTGCAATTTAATTTGCCTAGTGTTATTACCTATATTCATTCATTCTTTCTTACAACTTATCATACTCTTTATGATTCTTAATCCACTTATCCACTCTTTCCTCATCTGATATGAAAGATGTTTTGTCCCAGTATTTTCCAAACTCTTTGCTTATATGATATGCTGCCTGTCTGCATAATATAAAATATGATTTGCTTGGAAGTTTATTTTTTCTGTCAATTTTTATGAAATAATCTACAACAACTAAAGATTTACCAAGCCTTTTACCTGTTTTAAAATCATAAACTTCGACTTCTTCAAGATTATACTCCCTTTCTCTTTTGTTTATTTTTTCAAGTTCATCTTCATTAACTTTGAACATTACACCATTGAATTTTGATTTTTTAGATTTTTCAAGATTTAACTCATCAAAATTTTCCTCTTTTTTAACTGCAATATTAAAAATTCTTTTATAGCCTTTTACAATAACTGGTTTAAAATGCTTGTTGTTAATTGTTTCTTTTAAAGATTTATGGCTTAACAAACTCCCATAGCCAACTAGATTATGTTCCATTGCTCTTTTTTATATAATGGATAGTTAAGGGTTATTTTTAAATTTTGAGTTTTGATACTAAGGCGAACTACCTCAGGGTAAAATATTAGGGCATTAAGAAAATTAGGTATTCATTAATTTGTATTTAAACATTCAACAGAAAGTTTACATTAAGTTATTTTAATTTAATTTTAAAGAAATTATTTAGTATTGTTACCTATAATTTTATCCCTGTGCAAAGAGCACAGAGTATTACTGAAGAATTAAATTTGACTAGTATTGTTCTCTATATAATTAATTTTTTATATAATTCTTAAGATTATCCAATAATATGCTAAAATTTTCATGAATTTCTTTAACAGGAAACTTTAAAAACCGAATTTTATTGAAGATAATATGGGTTTAAACAATGCAAGAAAGTTGATGAAAAACAAGAAAAAGTTTAGATGGAGCGATCATGCTTTTAAGGCAAGAATTCTAAACTTATATGCTAAAGCAGATCCTCTAGAAGGAGCTAGTCAAGCTAAGGGACTTGTGACTGAAAAAGTTCAGAAAGAAGCTAAGCAGCCCAACTCTGCTATGAGAAAGTGCTGCAAAGTTCAGTTAACTAAAAACGGTAAAATTGTAACTGCATTTATTCCTGGAAACTTAGCTCAGAAATTTATTGATGAACATGATGAAGTTTTAATTGAAAGAATTGGTGGAAAACAAGGAAGAACTAAAGGAGATATTCCTGGTGTAAGATTTCAAGTTATAAAAGTTAATGATCAGCCATTAAGAATGTTAGTTAAAGGCAAGATAGAGAAGGGAAGAAGATAAAAATGAAGCATATAAAGACATTAACTCAAGAAGAAACAGCAGAAATAGATGCTCAAACTATAAGAAATGATGCACTTTTTGGATATTCTGTTAAACATCCTGTTAAGGGTGAATTACTTTTAAGTTTATCATGTGGAGATTTTAAAGAACAATATGTTAAAGGATTTGTATATAGAATGTTAGGGAAGAGTCCTTCAATGGAAATGGCTAGAATTATTGGAGAAGATGAAAGATTTGATGAAACAAGAGTTGTAGGAAGAGATGGAAATGTTGGAAGTGATGGAAGATATCCTTCTGATTGGGAAATGTAAGGAAAATTAAAATGAAAACTGAAATGGAAAAAACAGAGAAAAAAGAAATAATTGACAAGGCAGAGATAATTGGAGATTCAAAGGTTTTTGGACTTTATGATATTAAAGAAGTTCAGGTAAGTGATCCTGGATTAAGGGCTGTTATTAATCTTGATTATAGACTTGTTGTTAAATCTCATGGAAGAATAAGAGAAAGATTTGGAAAAGCAAATGTTAACATTATTGAAAGACTTGCTAATAGCGTTGCTGTTCCAGGACATAGAGGAAAGAAGCATAAAGTTATTACTTCATGGGCAAGTGGAAAATATAATTCTAATATGCTAATGGTTTTAGAAGCTTTTAAGATAATTCATCAAAAAACTGGGAAAAATCCTATTCAGGTTTTAGTTGATGCAATTCAAAAGGGTTCTCCTAAAGATGAAGTTACAATGATTCAGTATGGGGGAGCAAGATATCCACAAGCTGTTGACTCTTCACCACATAGAAGAATTAGTTTAGCCTTAAGAAATATTGTTCATGGTTCTCAAGATAAATCATTTGGGAAAAAGAAATCTTTTCCACAGGCTCTTGCAGATGAAATAATTGCGACATCAAATGAATCTGGAGACAGTGTTGCTTTCACAAAGAAGAATGAATTAGAGAAACAAGCTGATGCTGCTAGATAATAAAAAGAACCAAAGTTCTTCTTATAACATCTCCTTTCTATTATCAACTCTTCCTTAATCTCTCCTTATATTTTCTTAGGAATTTTTTATTATGCTATTAGTAACCACTTTTAAGTAACTACTATTAGTAATATTTAAATACTAGAAAGCACTCTCAAATTTATGATATATGAAGAGAAAAGGGTGGTAAAACCTGAAAAAGATGTGGAACTTGAGGCTGCAAGACATTATACTGATAAGGATGCTCCTCACCTAGTTTTTGTTAAGGGTCTTGGTGGAAGTGCTGAAAATAGAGAAGGTTTAATGGATAAACTTGCAGAAGATTATAATGTTTTAAGTTTTAGTCCAAGAGAGAGTGGAAGATCTAATGGAGATTATAGAATTGATAGTTTATTAGATGATACCTTAAAGATTTTTGAAACTGAAGCAGAAGAAAGTGGTAATTTACCCTATGCAATTGGGCATAGTATGGGAGGTTATAGTTTAGCAAAAATTTTAACTGAAAGGAAAGTTGCTTCAAAAGCAGTATTGCTTTCTCCTGTTTTAGATTTAAGAGAACAATTGCCAGAAGCTATATTAAGCTACTTAAGAAGATGCTCTGAAAAGGGTAAAAACCCTTTAGGATTTTTGAAGGAGGATTATCAACAAATTATATCTCCTGATTTTAGATTATGTGATCAAAAGATAAATGTCGAAAGATCTCCAGAATTTTTAGAATCTTTATTCAGTTCAGAAAGCTGTTCTGGAAAATTAAAAGTTCCTACTAAAACTATTCTAACTGGAAGTTCATGTCTTTATCTACCTATATCTCAAAAAGAACTTGATAGATTAAAATCAGAATGGGAGAAGTTAGGATCAGAAGTTGAAGTTTATGGAGATTTAGATCATAACTTTAGAGGAAAATGGTATTTTCCAAAGGGAAAAGTATTTGGGGAATTGGAAAAAGAAGATAGGTATAAATCAATTAAAGATTTTCTTAGTTAAATTATATTTCACAATCTATTTATATTAATTTTTTCTATTATA
>JBBSXX010000101.1:0-8838 GCA_038045565.1 Nanobdellota archaeon | reverse complement strand
CAAAGATAAATGGTTTTTTGTGGTAACATATAAAGGGTTAGCCAAAGATTATTCTAAATTAGGTAAAACTACTGATACAAGATATATAAAAAATACATTAATTAAAATTATAAAAACAACTAAAAAGCCCGCTAATTTTTAAGTCATAAAGAACATTTATCGAATATATAATTTATTGAAAAACATAAAAAGCCTCAAACAATAATAAACCTTAATCTATGATGGGGCTTTTATTAGCCTTAAAGATAATTATGGAAATAATTAAAAAGGTAATTTTATATTAATATTAATGACTAAGAAAGAGATAAGTGATGAGAAAAGAGCTGATGCTATACGTAAACGATTAAAAAAACGTTTTCCCCCTAAAGAAAACGAAACATGGGGAGATTATGAGGAAAGGACAGATAAACCAAAAAGTGAATATCTTGCAAGAATTTTAAAAACTGGAAAGAAAATTTTACATCCTAAAACTAAGGAAATAGCTGGAAAGAGTGTAGTAAGTTATAGTACTGAAATTACTGATTGGAGTGGTAAAAGGGGGTGGTATGGCATTACTTGGTTACCTTCTAAAATAAATTATAAAATGAATCCCGAAAAAAATGAAGATTCAGCATATGAGATAGCAGAATATATTCAAAAAGTAGCTAGTGATAAATATGGGCCACGGAACAGGGCATCGCATTTGTCGGGAGAAACTAATCATGCTTTTTTTAATGTTGGTCAGAATGTTAGAATCACTCATGTTGCTTCTAAAGGTAAATATGGGGTATTTGTCATAGAAGGTTCAGCTGGAAAAAGTTATAGGGAAGCAGTTTATGCTTTTAAAAAAGAGAATGGTACTATAAAAGTTTCTCTTTTAGAAAGAGATATGAGTTCTGCAGATGAAGATCCGCATGGTTTTTTTAGATATGTTGTAAATGATAATGATGTTTCGAATGGTAAATTAAAACTTAATAAATTAAGAAAACCTAAGTCAAATGATGAGATCCATGAATATGACCTGGAGGAAATTTTAGGATCTGAACATAATAATAAATCCTCTGGATCTTCTCGTCTTTATTCAATTTTGGCAATAGTTGGAATATCTGCAGGTTTTCTTTTTCTTTCTCCAAATTTAACTGGGAATGCAATTGCTAGCTTAAGTTCAACAAATTCTAATTGGATTGCAGGTATTTCATTTATAGTTGGTATTGGATGCGCTTTGTTTTATTTTAAGAATAAGAAATAATTTTATACATCCTAAAGTTGCTTTACTCTATCTTTTTAGGTTTTGGTAAATATCACATTACTTTTTCTTTACTTTTCTATTATGAAGAAATTATAGTTTAACTATTTTTATTTAACTTTATGTAAGAAATACATACAATTAACAAAATAAAAACAATAAAAGCAATTGAAACTTGAATGAAATAGTAATTATATATTTGAGATATAAATAATATTATTCCAAAAAGGATTATTAGTGTAGATATTAGATAATTAGCTTTTCCAAAATGCCTTTCTAATACTGAAAAATGAGAGAATTGATATATAGCTAAACCAATCAAAGAAGAAAGAATTGTTATTATTCTTAAAAATATATCGTTAGTTACTACATTTATTACTAGAGGTATTGATAAAACTAGGAGATAGATACCTAAATATTCTGATAATATATCACCTAGAAAAAGATACTTTTTCAATTTATTATATCTTCTTTGAGAAGCTTCTTCAGATGCATTTGCAAATATTAATGTTGAGTATAAAAATCCAAATACACTAATAATTAGCAATGCAATAGGGACTTTTATTAATATATCATAAGAATCGAATTTAGTTATTAAAAGTCCTACAAAGAAAATTACAACTGCTGTAAAGAAAGATGTGAATGAGACATTTGTCTGTACTTGTGTTTGATATAATTCAAAGTTATCCTCTTTTTTCATTTTACTATTAATAAAATTTATTATTTAAATCTAATTGTTATATTTATCAAAATTTCTTTCTTCGAATCCAGAATCCAAATGAAGCTAAGGCAATTAAAATAAAAACTATTCCGATATTTGTTGAGTTATCAGAGCCAATTGCATTTCCAGTTATGCTAGAAAATGAAGCAAGAGCTAAAACTCCTGATACAACTGCAATTGTTAGTGCTAATTTATCTGAGAGTTCCGAATACTTTTTTGGTTTTTTACCATGTTCAACAAGATCAACTATTTCATCCCAATGATCTCTTACATCTTTACGCATTTGTTTGTATTCGTTTAGTTCTTTATATGACAATTTCATCCCATATTTTTCATATCTTTCAATTCTTTCTCTTATCGCTCCTGCTTTTTCTCCAGTGTATTTTTTACCATTTTCAATTACTGTAGTATATTCATTATCTCTTATTGGATCTCCCGCTCCTTTAAATGAAGTTCTATCTTTTAATTTTCCAAACATTTTCGCTTCTTTTAGTTTATATTTTCTGGCATCATTTGAACCTTCATTTAATTGCTTGTAATCTTTTTTTATTTCATCGTAGGATAATTTTATACCTCTTCTAACTGACATAATTGCTGCATCAATTCCTTCTAAAGTTTTTTCTTTATCAAGTTCTGTTCCAGGAGGAATCATTCCTCTATCTTTATATTCAAAAATTCTTTCTCTTAATCTGTCTACTTCTTCATCGCTTAAATTATCTTTATTTTTCCATAAGAAATAAGCGTAAGATGACATATGTCCAGTATGATCTTTTCTTCCATACTGATCTTTATGATCTGGGACATTAAAAAATTTAGTTTTATATTCTCTTTTTGTTAGGGGAATCATCTCATCAACATAAGTTATCCTATTTTCTCCATCGTTTTTTACATGTCTTCTTAATCTTTCAGCTCTTTCTTTTTTTGTTTCCTCTTTTTTAACCATCTTATTATTAGTAATTTCTATTTTTTAAATTATTCTATAGTGTGTTTGGTTTATTTATAAGGTATTTATTATAAGTATGGAGTCACTTGGATTTGAACCAAGATCGCTATACACCAGGTATAGAAGGCTCTACCATTTACCCCATGACTCCTATTTTAATTTATAACGAATGATTTTTTCGTCAATATCTTTTTTTGTTTGTTCAGAGACAGAATACATTCTAAGCCGTTCATTTATTTCTTTTGCAATTTCCTGAATTATTTTTTTATCAATTTTTAATACTTTTTCATCAGAGGAATTTTGCTTAATATTTTCTTTTAAAAATTCTTCTAAAAAACTTTCTGTAAAGTTAAGATTTATTGAGAGAATACTTGCTACTAGAGCAGTTCTTAGTTTTGAAACAATTGTTTTTCTATTTCTATTACCTAGATTACTTTCATTTAATCCTCCAACTTCGCATACTAAATGGTGCATTAGTCTTAATATTTCTTCAATTAGCAAAACTGATTTTTCATTTGGAGATTTATTTTTTGTATGTTTTTTTATTATATTTGCCAGAGGTTTAATTGATGATAATTCTAATATTTCTTTTTTTCCTTCTAAAATTAATAAAACTCTTTCTAAACCAATTCCTCCTCCTAAAAATACAAATTTGCTATCAACAATTTTTTTGTATGATACAAATCCTTCATTATCTACTTTGTAGATTGGTTTATATGGGAGATACTCAATTGTTCCTATGTCCCATTCTATTCCTTCATAATTATAAAAAAATTCATTCCTATATCCCCAAAAGATTGGGCTCCCAAAAATTCTTAGTGATAAAAAAGTTTGGTCTTCAGTATTTTTTACTTTAAACCCATATTTCATTGATAATTTATTTATCAATTTTGAGTTATGGTCTTCAGGGAATTTTTTTATTATTCCATGATTATTTATTTTTCCTCCTGGAAAGACACTAATTGTTAATTTTTTTGGATTTAAACCATTTTTTATTAAAAATTCTATAAAACTTTCAAAATATTTTTCAATTATCTTTTTATCTTTCTTTATTACATGGCACCCATTAGTTAATGCAATATGGAATAACATTAAATGTTGTTTTGAACCAGATAATATTTTATCAAAATCTTCTTCTCTTGAACAGGGAACAATTGTCCAAAAAGAGTGTTCTGGAACTTTTGTATAGTCAAAAACTCCTTTTTTTATAATTCCATTATTCTTTTTACACCATTCTGACCATAATTGTTCCGATACACTTAAATTAAACTTGCTTGGAAATCCATCATTACATAATTTCCAAGAATCTTTTATTATGATTGTTTTCTTAGGAAACTTTTTTAGATTTGAAAATTTATTTAAGGATAATTCCTTTTCATATATATTAAATATTTTTGGACATTCTTTAATTTTTTTAGTTAGGTTTTGCAAATTATTTTCGGTCATTACTTAAAATATTAAATTTAGTATATAAACTTAATCAAAAAAACTGTTATTTTAGCTGTCGGAACTTTCAGGGTAAAGTTTGAAGTATAGACTTATTCTGGAATTATTGTGAATTAAAATGACACAACAAAACCAAACAAAACAAGAAATTGTGAAATCACTTGTTCATAATTATGGATTTAAGAAAACAAGTTATGATAGTTTACCTACTATAGATTTTGTTTATCCAAACTTTGTTCAAGATTGTAATAGAGAAGACTTTAGATTTTCAAACGAAATAAGGAGAGAATTAGCTAAAGGAGAGAATAGTGTAAGAGAAAGCCTTAGAGATAAAGAGTTAATATGGACTAATAATCCTCAACTTGTTATGGGAGCTGATAGTGTAGCTCCTAGAATAGGACTTGATGCTATAATAAATGGAAAAATAAATAGTGTATACTCTCTTTATAGTCCAATGTTATTCTTAGGTTTTGGAGAAAATGAGGAAAAGGATTTTTCAGCTTATCCTGTCAAGGCAATTCCTCTAGACTATAGAATTGGTGGCCAGATGTTCTGGCATGAATTAAAAGATGAAGAATCAAAAAAACTTTATGAAACTTTATCTAGGAAAGCTGAGGAAAAACCGTACAAAAATTTAATGCAAATGTTTAGAGAATTATTTGGGAGCAGAGAAAAATGAAAACACCCTCTTGCAAAAAAATTGGAGGAATCTTTGATAAGAAATTTATTTGATAAAAAAGAAAAACTATTTCGGGATTGTTTTGCAGATTCTAATCTTTTAGCTTGTTTAGCTATTTCTCATTAATCACTTTAGTATAATTTAACTAATGGTAAATGTGTTTAGAAAATTAATTTAACTTTTAAATTTATCAATTATTTTTATTATCTATGGTAATTTTTGCAGCGAGGTCTTTTCTTTTAGAACCTAACCCTCCTTTTTTATTTTCATATAAATCTTATTTATTAGCATAAATTAATTTAAAAATGTTTCTTGGTTTGCTTTATTTATTAAATGAAATAAGAAAATATATTGTTAAGTTAATTTGTCTTAGATTAGCAGAAATACTTAAAAAGAATGTTTTCTTTAATTAATCATGCCTAAAAAAGAAAGTGCTAAAAGAGGTTTGAGATAAAATGGCTGTTCCAACAAGAAATGCTCGTTACTCTTTTCCTCCAGAAAATCGATCGTATCACCAGCCATCAAGTGAAAAAAGTCCAAAATCTCCTCATGATCATGATGATTATATTGAAAAACTTGAGAGTAAATATCAAGCCAGAGTAAAAATCGTAAGTGGCAAACTCCAGAGTGATATTGATAAAGAGGTAAGAAAATATGAACAAAAAATTAATGATTTACAAAATTCTCCGAGAGATAGACATGGTTCAATAAAAAAAATACAGCGTTCTATTAAGAACTTAAAAAAATTAGAAAAAAGAATTTCCTATGAGGTAAAAGATATACCAAATAAACCCTTCGATCCTAATTTTGGAGATGATGTTTTTAATCATAATTTTAAGCGACAATATCCTATATCTTCGCATTATTTTTATTCTCATTTATTAAAGGATGATAAAGATCGTCCATTTACTTATTTAAATCCTAAAAAACATCATGAAAATAATCCTAGATTTATAAAAGCTGAAATGTTATCCCAAAATTCTAGTAAAAAAGATTTAACCTCTCGTCTTTCATCAATAATCACAATTGCAGGTTTTGTCGGAGGAATATTTTTTTTATCAAGTAATATAACAGGTAATGTTATTGGAAATATAACAAATTCAACTTCTAATTTTCTGGGAGCAGGATTATTAATTGTTAGTTTAGTTGCTGGATTTTTCTGGTTGAAGAGAAGATAAATTAATTGACTCCAACCATTTATTTCCATTAAATTCTAATATCTATTAAATATTAGAAATATTTTTATACCCCTGATATCTAAGGTATATATGTGGAGCCTGAAATTTAAGGTTAAAAATATTGACAGTGTTTATTCTAAATTAAGTGAGAAACATAAAGTTGTTGATTATTTTTATCCAGTTGATAGATATCTGAAGGGTAAGAAAATATTTATTTTAGGAATACATACTTTAGAAGGTGAAGATAAAGAGATTAATAGATTTTGTAATGATATTAAGAAATCTAAAAATGTTGCTAAATTTGAAAGAAATGAAAATATTATAATTTTACTTATATCTGAAGAAGAGAAATTTTATTCTTTACTATATGACCCTGAACTTTATTTACCTAGTCCTGTTATTGTTAAAGAGGGTTATGAAGAGTGGAATGTTGCAGCTTGGGATAGAGAGATTTTAGAAAAACTAATGAATGAAATTCTTAAGTGGAAAGATAAGCTCAAGAACTTTGAATTGAAATCTATAGAAAAAACCAAACTGAATGATATTTATTTTCCAAAAATTATTCCAGAACTTCCTGAGAAACAGAAAGAGGCTTTTAGATTAGCTGTTGAAAATGAATATTATACCTGGCCTAGAAAAAAAGACCTTTCTGATTTAGCTAAGATGATGAAAATATCTATATCTACTTATCAAGAACATTTGAGAAAGGCTGAGGCGAAATTATTACCTTTTTTCTCTAGGAACTTGAAATAAATACCCTTAAATGTAAGGGTAAACCTATATTTAGTTCTAGACTGTTTGAGTATTGTGAAATAAAATGACACATGAAAGAAAAAGATTATTTGTACTTGAAGATGATCAAAGAGCTATTTCAGCTTTAGAAGTGGCTTGCCAAGATCATCAAATAGACTTGGATGTAGCTACAAATTTTGTAGATGCACAAGAAAAACTTAATGGTAATTATGATTTTAATTTTTTTGATTTTCATGTACCTTATTCAGATGGAACTAAAACTGAATTAGATACGAGATTTATAGAAGACTTCCAAAAGTACTTATCTGAATTGCCATTTACTATTCCATCAGAATTAATTGTTGATATTGTATTTGGAGAAGTACCTAAAGGTAATTTACCAATTGGTTACATTTTAGCAAGAAGAATGCATGATGCTAATAGGAATTATCTAATTACTAGCTCTATTTTTCATAATAAATCAATGTATGATCAAATGCAGGAAGATTTTGAAGCAAGAGGTATTAACGCCCATTTAGGTAGTTCTGACTCTCATTCGAACTCTAAATTTACTAAAGAATATTGGGTTACTGCTTTGGAAAAAATAAAGGAGATAAAATGAAACTTGAAAGAATATTAATTGCAGATGATAGAGAAGAGAATAGAAAAGCAGCAAAAGAAGTATTTGTAAATGCAGATATAGTTGGAAGCGAAGCTGAAGCTATTTCAAAACTTGAAGAAAGTAAGGATGAAGAATATGATTTAGTTATAACTGATATGAAAATGGAAGAAAAATATTCGGGTTTAAGAGTTGTAAAGACTGCTTTAGAAAATGGAGCTATCCCTTATGTATTATCTCATACAGGGCCTTCACATACAGGAGTCTCTATTGAACTGAGGCCTTATGGTAAAGGAATTTATGATTACTCTCTTGGAAAAGCAGATCCTGCAGTTTGGAAAGAAGCTAAGTCTCAAATTGAATCTGCAGAAGATGTCCATAAATGGTATCAAGAAGTATTGGTAAAAGCAAAATCTATGAAAGCTAATTTAGACTTTTTAACAAATGATGAAAATCTTATTTTTGCAATGTATAACACTCAGGAGATATCTTAATTAAAATGACAGCTTTAATTGAAAGAAAAACTCTGGAAGAAACTCTTCAAGGAAATGAAGATAAGGTAGTTGTAAGACCAGATTTTAGAAATATGGTTAATGGACAGTGTCTTACTTTTACATGTAATGTTCTTGGAATAAATGCTGGAAATAAATACTGGTTAAGAGAGAACATTACTCCTTTGAAAAATGGAGAAACTTCTAGAAAAGGAGATGTTGTTGTTTATTTTAAATCTGAAATTAATGCAGATAGTTTGAAAGGAGCTGACCACTATGGAGTTTGTTTAGGAGATGGAAGAGTTATATCTAAATGGGGTGGATGGAATGTAATTGAACATCCATGGGATTTTTCAATATTTGGAGATAATGTTCAATATTTTAGAGTTGATAATAACAGACTTAATAGTAACTTACAAAAATATGGCTATTCTCAAGAATACAGACAGAGATTTAAAGAAATGGTTTTTAGAAGAGAAAATAGCTAATTTTACTTAGAATATTTTCAAAGTAAATCAAAATAGTTTCCATATATTTTTGTTCTTAACCACTGATAAAATTCATCAACATTTCTATATAGTTCTTCTAAATTGCTGTTGATTTAAATCTTTTTTTATTAAATCCTTATCCGAGACAATTTCTTTTTTAAATCATTAAAATCATCGTATTCTATTTTAATATCTGACATGGCTTCTAAAAGATTTGCTTCTGTGCCTTTTTTGTGAATAACAATTATCTTTTTATTTAACGCCTTTGCATAACCTACTTCAAAATAAATTCCATTAGCTTTTTCAGATGCCTCAA
>JBBSXX010000100.1:0-16887 GCA_038045565.1 Nanobdellota archaeon | reverse complement strand
TTAAATTTAAGGTAATTAAATGTTCAAATAATTATCTGGTTTTTGCATTATCTTAATAAGTTGCATTTAAATTCTCTCAAAAATTTCAGGGTTTTTGCTATAATAAAAGAGTAAAAATTTGGGCCAATATTTATATATTAAAGCTTATTATATAATATTATGTTAAATAAAAGAGGTTTTTTTGTATTTGTATTTTTAATCCTAATTCTTAGTTTATATTCTGTTAATGCTTTGGATGTTTTTGTAAGTTCTGAAAAAGTTTTAAGCACTATTATAAATGATCATGATGAAGCTGCTGTTTTCAAGGTAACTGTTAATAATCAAGAACTTTCTAATAGCTTTGATGTTTATACATTTGAAAAATTTCAAATTGTTCCTGAAGAGATTAATATTTCAGCTGGAAAAACTGAAACATTTGAATTTAAATTTTATCCTATAGGTTCTATGAAGGACAATATAGGATATGTTACTGTTCCATACTACATAAGAAGTAAAGGAAAACCTGATACTGGAACTCAGGTAGGAAATGTAATAATAAAATTAGTTGAATTTGAAAATGCATTTGGAGTTGGCGGAGAAAATATAAATCCTGATGCTACTTCATTTAAATTATACTTCTATAATGTTGAGGATAGAAATTATGATAATGTTGAGGTGATATTTTCATCTGTGTTTTTTGATGATAATAAACAATCAATTTCTTTAAGGCCTTATGAAAGAAAAGAGATTATTGTTCCTATAAATAAAGATAAGCTAAAAAATCTTCTTGCAGACAGCTATACTGTTAAGGCAACTGTAACTCTTAATGGAAAAACAACTAATATAGATGGATTTGTTAAAATCCTTGAAAAATCTGGTTTATCTGTTAGTGAAGATAGTAGTGGAATACTTATTAGAAAGTACACTATAGAAAAGTTAAATGAAGGAAACGTACCTACAGTTGCAGAAATAGATTTAAGGAAAAATGTTATTTCAAGACTTTTCTCAACATTCTCTTTAGAACCTAGTAAAATTGAAAGAAAAGGATTTTTTGTTTATTATAACTGGCAGAAAGAACTTGGACCTAATCAGGCTCTTAATGTAAGAGTAACCACAAATTGGATTTTCCCATTTTTACTTTTGATTGCAATTCTTATAATTGTATTTTTGGTGAATAATTATATGAAGCAAGATCTTATCATGAGGAAGAGAATAAGTGTTGTAAAATCAAAAAGTGATCATTTTGCTTTGAAAGTAACTGTAAGAATTAAAGCCAGAAAGTTTATGGAAAAAGTTACTCTTTATGACAGACTTCCAGGAATGGCTAAAATATATGAAAAATTCCCAATACACCCATCTAAGATTGATCATGAAAGAGGAAAGATTCAATGGGATTTAGGAAGACTAATTGAAGGAGAACAGAGAGAATTTTCTTATATAATTTATTCAAAGATAAATGTTATTGGAAAGTTTGAATTACCTGCTGCTACAGCCTTCTATGAAATAAATGGAAAGCCTTCTCAGGCTAAATCAAACAGAGTTTTCTTTGTGAATAATCCTAGAGAACATGTAGAAGAGAAGTTTTGATCTTTATTATATAAATTCTTATATATAAATAAAATTTACTAAAGTATGCAAGATAGTAAAAACGGGGGCATATTTATGGATCAAGTGTATGAAGTTCTTGATTCTTTATATGTTGATTTAGAAGAGTTAAGAAAAGTTAAAAAAGGAAATTTATATTTTATTAATGATGGGATGAAATTAAGAGTTCATCTTAATTCTTCGAATCCTCCAAGAGTCCTTAGAGATTCAGTTGAGGAATTTCAAGGGACTATCTCTGATTTAGTTAAAAGATTAATAAGAAATGATATAGAATTTATAGGAGTTCTACCTTTAGATTTGGAGGTTGAGAAATACTTGTTAGAGGAAGCTGGTGAATTTTTACAGTTCTCTTTGGCTAGAGATGATTCTACAATTTATGTTCAAAAAAAAGTTGCTTAAACCATACTTTTAAAAATCCCTTTATTCTTTTCTTTTTATTCCCCTCATAGCTTAGTGGTTAAAGCGCCTGGCTGTAGAGTAAAAAGAACCAAGGTTCTTCTTACGACATCTCCTTTATGGTGGTGAGTAAGTGTTTAGGGTGGATTTTCCATTATGGAAATAAGATGAAACCTGATTAGCCAAGTGTTTGTGTTTGCTTGACAATAAAGCAGAACCCGGGAGATCCCCAGTTCAACTCTGGGTGAGGGGATTTTTTCTTTTAGAAAAGAAAGGTTTAAAAATAACTTATTTTGACTTATTTAATGGCAAATGAAATAAGTTCCTCTGATAAATTTCAAGGATTATGGGAAAATTCAAGAAGGTTTAGAACTAATACTTCAGAAGTAGCTACGCTATTTGATTTGTTTGGTGGTTTTATGAAATCTGGTTTTGATTATGACAAATGGCAATCATGGGATCATCAAAGACTTGCAAGATTTGTAATTTTTGATAAAGAATATTTAGGAAATGTAATTCAACGTTTGGAAGAGTTGAAATTACTTGATTTAGAAAATAAATTTTTTGGAATGAGATTTGGAAGTCACGGTGAATATGATAATAATTCCTTAGGTTATAACCCTTCTGAATTTCTAAGTTCTGAAGATATCTGTTTTAATCCTCAACTTCTTACTCTTCTTTTTGGACAGTATACTCCTTATAGCTATTATAACGACAATATAGTCCCCAGTGAAGAAGAGATAATTTTACAAAAAGAATTAGTTAAACCTAGTAAAGATAAAAATAGAGTTATTTTGCCTCAAGAAGCAACAGAAATTGCCTTTAAATATGCGAAAGCAATAAGTAATCTTACAAAACCCAATATTCCTATTCGCTTTGATAGATCTTTTTTATATATTGATGGACAGAAAATTTATGAAGTTGGAAGTATTTCTCATTCAACTCTTAGGATCAGAAGTTTAGAAAGAGATTTATTATGTAAATCAGATGATCCTAAAGCTATAGAAGGAATTAAAAGAGGAATATCCACTCATAGATTGAAAATTGAAAGGCAAGAAAGTGATTATTATCCTACTTACAAATTTACTAAGTAATTTTTTTAGAACACTTTCGTTTTTGTTAGGGTGGGGAATTTTTTCTCTAGAAAAGCTTAAAAAGTAAGTATTTATTGGATTTTTATGGTAGATCCATTAAAAACAGCTGATGATTGTATAGAAACATCAAACACTATTTCAAGAGTAAGAAAAAGACTTCAAGATTATTTTTCTAATGGAAACACTGAAGTAAAACCAAATTTTAATAATATATTTGAATCAGTTGAAGATTGGACTGCTAGAAAATTATTAGAATTATATCATGATAATCCATTTGAATTATCTGATTGTATGGTAGAAGTTGTTTATGCAGTTGCTTATACAGTTCATGCATGTGATTCTGATTTAATGAAATCTTTCCCAAAGGGATCTTTAAGGTTATTGGAAGAAAAGTTTCCATTTAAACATTTAATGGATTTTCAAGAAGGAAGAGGAGTTAAAACACGAACTAGTTATGAAGGCTTAGATCAATTAATAAAATTGCCCCGTCATTATTTACCTATATCTAGATAGATTTAGACTTTAATTTAAATCTAAGGAAGCTCTTTATTTCCATTCGGATTTTGATATTCCACTAACTTTCCTGCGGTAATCTCTATTGGATCTACTCTTCTTAAATTATTTATTTGACTTCTATTTATTAAAGCTGTGTGAGGGATATCACATAGGTAATTAGGAATATACCAAATATTGTCTTCTGAAGTCATCCAGCCTTTTTTGTTGAATCTATTTAAGTTTATTGGTTTGGAAATTTTTCTTAATGTTTTCTTTCCATTTGCAAATAAATAATATTCATGAAAATAAGACATTGCGAGCTCTCTAATGCTTTTATAAATTGGTTCTCTATATCTTAATACTGCATGATTTGTTTTGCTTATTGCTCCCCAATGATTATCTTTCTTAAATAAAGCTACTACATGATCTTCATCTTCAGGTGTTGTCTCAAAATCAAGAATAAGTGGAGGATGTCCATGGAATCTCATTACTGCTGCGGCAAACATTGCAGCTTCTATGCAATGAGCCTTTTTTGTTTTTAATACCATTCTGGGAGACATACATGTTTCTCCAGTTTCTTCAAAATTTATTTCCAAGGAATTAAGAAATTCTTGTATTTTAACAGGAGTATTAAGTTTTTTAATTACTTTTATTTCTTCTTTGTTAAATTGGAATTCTTTAGTATTCATCTATTATATTAGTAAAATATATTATAAAAAAGCTTTCATTTAGGAGATAATTATAATATATTAGGATAATGGATTTTATTTATTGAATAAGATAATTAAAAACGAATTTTGGTTGATAATCAAATATTTTTTTATTTATTAACTTTATTGTTATTTTTCCCAAATTATATTTTATTATTTAAGGTTTCTAACTATAAGAAAATTTAAAAACCCCTTTATTTTACAAGATATAAATAAAAAGAGGTATCATGGCGAAAAAAAGTTTATCTGAAGAAGCTCTTAGAATGAGTGATGATGAGTTACTTAATCCAGAACTTTCGGAAGATATTGATGAATTTCCGGTTGATCTCGATGACATAGACGAGGATTAAATCTTTAACTTTTTCTTTTTCTTTTTTTACATAACTACCAATAGTGGATATTATATTTAATTTCCTTGAAGCTTAGTACAACAGCATTTTTTTAAATATTGGCAATAATAATACTAAATCAGATTTGCAGGTTCAATACATTAACAAACGCATTAAAGTTACTTTACCTTTTTTGTATTAATAACATATTTAAATGGTTTTATTTTGGGTTTATCATGTTAATTGGACTTGTGGGTAGACCCAACGCGGGAAAATCGACTTTTTTTAAAGCTGCGACTATGTCAGATATTTTAATTGCTAATTATCCATTTGCTACTATCAAACCAAATCATGGAATTGCTTATGTTAAGATTAGAGATCTTGCAGCTGATTTTGGAAAAATAAGTAATCCAAGAGAAGGATTTGTTAAAGATAGTTGGAGATTTGTTTCATTTGATCTGATGGATGTTGCAGGTTTAGTTGAGGGAGCTTCTGAAGGAAAAGGTCTTGGAAATGAATTTCTTAATGATTTAGCCGGAGCTGATGCACTTATTCATGTTGTTGATATGTCTGGAGAGAGTGATGGTGAAGGAAAACCCTCCAAGGATTATTATCCGGGTAATGATATTAAAATTATTGAAAGGGAACTTGATTTATGGTACCTTGGAATATTAAAAAAAGTATGGAAAAGCTTTGCTAAAATAGTTGAAGCACAAAAAGTTAATTTTGCTGATGCTGTTTTCAAACAATTTTCTGGATTAAAAATAACTCTTGAAGATGTTAAACATGTTATTTTAAAACATGACATAAATGTTGAACATCCAAGTAAATGGTCTGAGGAGAAGATATTTGAATTTGCTAGAGCTTTAAGAAAAGAGACAAAACCAATGATAATTGCTGCAAATAAAATGGATAGGCCAAATAGTAAAGAAAACTTCCTTAGGGTTAAAGAAGAGTTTAGTTATCCAATAATTCCCTGTTTTGCTGACGGTGAATTAAGTTTGAGGCAGGCAGACAGACATGAAATTATAAAATACATTCCTGGAGAATCTAATTTTGAAATTTTAAAAGAATTAAATGATAAACAAAAAGAGGCTTTAGATAAAATTAAAAAAACTATGAATGAGTATGGAACAACTGGAGTTCAAGAGATTCTTAATGTAATTATTTTTGACATACTCAGATATGTAGCGATTTATCCAGCTGGATCTAAGCTTGAAGACAGCAAAGGTAATATTCTCCCTGATTGTTTTTTAATGCCTCCAAATTCTACTGCTTTAGATTTTGCATATAGGTTGCATAGTGATATTGGAAATGGTTTTGTTAAAGCAGTTCATATAAAAACAAAAAAAGCTGTTGGAAAAGATTATAAATTGGTTAGTGGAGATGGTTTGGAAATAATGACCAAATAAACTAAAGGATATGTAACAAAAATTGATTGTTAAAATGAGAACATCAATGAATAATATAAGATTATGTACAGATATTTTGCATTAACAAAGAATATAATAAAACACGTATATAATAAAAACAGGTAAAGTATATGATTATTAAAGTTAAGGTGAAAACTAGTAGTGTTGAGTCTGGAATTGAAGAGATTATTAAGGATAAAGAGTATATTATTTGTGTAAAAGCTAGAGCAGAGAATAATGAGGCTAACTTTGAAGCGATTAAAATAGTATCAAAATATTTTAAAACCCCAACTTCTAATATTAAGATAAAGACTGGGTTGAAAAACAGGAATAAATTGGTAGAAATAAAATAATTAAAACAAAGGAAACAAAATGAGGGGGAAAATAACAGTTATGGTTAAAAGTGGAAGCTTAAAGAGAAGTATTGAAAATTTTGGAGGAGGAAGGTATTTGGTTAAAACTAATATGACTGATCATCCAGAGATAAATACGGATGTTTTATTTATGCTATCTAGAACTCTTGGACTTCCCCAAGATAGAATTGTTTTAGTTGCCGGAGAAACAAGTGAAAACAAACTATTCCAGATAATCTAATATTGGGTAATAAAACCACAATTTTTAATTAGGTTAATTTATTAAAAATAAATGATGATTATAAACATTAAGTATTTTCCCAAACATTTAATTAATCAAATAAATAGAACTATTACATAAAATGCCAATAAAATATGAACCCGCATTTGACATTCAGACAAAAGCCGATGATATTTCTAAAAGTGTTTTTCCCCATGTAAAACTTGATAGGGTTAAATGCTTCAGGAGTTATGGGAGTAGTTCAAGAGGCACTATTGCAAGATGCCATGCTATGGGCAAGATAATGCAGTTAACTGTTGGTGTTAAGGCCCATTATGCCTTAGAATTTATTTCAGAGAGATTTGACAAAATGGGTGAAGAAGAAAAAATGAAGGTAATTATTCATGAACTTATGCATATTCCCAAGAGTTTTGGAGGAGGCTTTAAGCATCATGATTGGGTTTGTGATAAGAATATAAACCTTTTTTATAGGAAATATATAAATATGAAACAGAGTGATTTAGTTACAGAAGAAATAGTTGATCAGAATTTAAGTAGTGAAAATAATGGTGATGAAAGAAACAAAAGACTTAGAGATTTTCTTAAATGGTAAAAAGGTGATTGTTAAAAACATTGAGAAAACTAGGATTTTTGGAAAGTTTAAGGGATTGATGTTTAATAAAAAAAATAATTCAAAGGCTCTTTTGTTTGAAAACTCAAAATCACAGGGGATTCATAGCTTTTTTGTATTTTTTGATTTTTTATGTGTATGGCTTGACAAAGATAATGATGTTATTGACTTTCGGATTGTAAAACCATTTAATCCTTATGTGAAAACTGACAGATATTTTGATAAAATACTTGAAATTCCTAAAAACTCTTTTTATAAAGAAACCATTGATATGTTCAGCAAACTTTAAACATAAAAATCTCCGATTTTTAGCTTAAATTTTATATGGTAAAATTTAAACATAGAAAATAAAATTTTCTTGGCTTAAAGTTTGTATTAGCAAACTTTAAATACTAAAAATAGTATATCTTGAGTATTTAACAATACTAAAATTAGTATCATTATTTTATGGGAAAAAGGGTGAAGTTTGGGAATTCTAAAGTACAGCAGTTAAACAGAGTTGCACTTCCGGTTTCATTATTAGAAAATCTAAATTTGGGAATTGGAGATGGAGTTGAACTTTATCTTGATGTTGAGAATAATGAAATTATAATAAAAAAAGAAAAAGGGAAAGTGAAAAATGAAAAAAAGTAAATTATTATTTTTTACATTTATTTTATTTCTTTTTTTATTTAGTTTTGCTTTGATTGCTGCCTTTCAGGGAAATTCTTCAAGTTATTCAAGTGATAATAAACAAGATTCTGTAACTTCTAGTAATTCAACTTCAAGTAGTTTTACTCATAGATTTATAGGTGGAATTCAGAGTGTTGGCCAGTATCTTATAAATGCAGTTACTGGAAGGTTTGGTATTCTTTCTTCTCAAGTTAACTTATTGATTAATATTACTTCGCCATTAAATAATCAGGAGATTGCGAGAGGACATGATGCTGTAGATGGTGTAACTGGTGAAGATGATAAGGCAAGTGTTCCAAATTATATTAATGTTACAGCAAGAGTTTATGATAGTTCTGGAAATGCATTTTCTTCAGCTAATTGTTTTTTCTATGATAATGATATTTTCTTTGGAAATTCTTCTACAAATAGTTCTGGACATTGTACTATGAATTATACAAAAAGTGGATTTAGTGTTGGAGTTAGAAATATAACTGTTAATTATAGTATTAGTACATCTGATACTAAAGAAATAAATTCTTCTCAAATTAATATTTCTATAATAAGATATGTTAATAGTTTGACTATGTCGAATACTAGGACTAATGGAAAATATTATGATGGTGATACGGCAATTCTTTTAATGAGTATTAGCAAGATTAATGTTAGTGGAACTTCGAGTTACGATCCTCAAAATATTAGTGCAAATGCAACAAATGCTGGAGGAACAATTTATACTAATGGAATTAAATTTTATCCTGGTGTCAATATTACAAGAACCGGAACTGGAACATATTCTACTAATGTAACTGTGAATTATAGTTTTGGAGCTTTTATTAAATGGGATGTTTTACTTAGCGATAATAATTATTTGAATATTATTGGGAGTGCTGTTCATTCAGATGTTGGTATTTGTTCTGGAGATTTTGGAGTATTTGGAGAGTGGAGTGCTTGCAGTGGTGGAACTCAAACAAAAACAAGAAATGATTCTAGTGGTTGTAGCGAAGTTCAAAGTCAGAGTTGTGGTGGAGATACTTGCTTTTTAGCAGGAACTGAGATTTCTACAAATAATGGATATAAAAATATTGAAGAAGTGAGAGTGGGAGATAAAATTTTATCTTATAATGAATCTTCCAAAAATACTGAGGTTTCAGAAGTTTTGAATACTTTTAGACACGAAACAGATAGTTATCTTGTTATTAATGAAAAATTAAAATTAACTGGAAATCACCCAATATTTATTAATGGCGATTGGAGAAGAGCAGATTCTGCAAAGCTAAATGACTATTTGACAGACATAAATGGAAATGATATTTTAATTAAATCCATACAAAAATTTGATTCTAATGAAACAGTTTATAATCTTGAAATAAAAGATACTCATACTTATTATGCTGAAAATTTATTAGTTCATAATAAAGGTGGATGTAATTCCACTGGTTATCCTGATTGGAATACTATTCCTTGGGGAGCTTGTTTTGGTGGACAGCAAAACAGAACAAGAACGGATAATTGTGATAATTCAGAAACTCAATTTCAGCCTTGTGGATGTGTGGCTAATTGGCAGTGTGGATTATGGGGAGTTTGTTCAAGTGGAACTCAAACAAGAACTTGTAATGATTTAAATCAGTGTGATTTAGGTAATTCTTCTTATGTAGAATCTCAACAATGTATTACTAATCTTCAAATTTCTTATAATCCTCAAAATTTAAATATAGATATTGCAAATGGCACATCTATTAATTTTGATTTAAATGCTAATGGTCAGAGCATAGGTGCTATAGATATTAAATGGTATCTTAATGGAAATTTTCAAAAGGGAGATTCGGGATTAAATAGTGTTGCAAGTAGCTTTTCTCATAGTTTCTTTTCAACCTCAGTTGTTAGAGTAGACATAACTGCCGGAGCTCAATCACAAAGTGTTAGTTGGAATATAAATATTTTATCAAATGCAACAGGTTCTTGTAATGAAAACTGGTATTGTCATTGGAATTCTTGTGATGAAACTGGATATAGGTATAGTGAAGATTGTACTGATTTGAATTTATGTGGTACTGACTTAAATAGGCCTCTCAAACAAGCTTGTTCTTGTATCCCTGAATTTGAATGTACTGATTGGAGTTCTTGTTTAGCTGAATATGACTTTTCAAATGTATTCCAGGGAAATCTTATTTCAAATGGTACTCAAACAAGAATTTGTGTTGATAAACTTGGGTGCGAGAATACAACTATTGAATTAATGAGCTGTTCATTAAAATCTTCTGTTATATCAAAAAAAGTCAAATGGTGTTTCCAAGATTATATTGAAATTTATGATAGCGAATCTGGAAAATTATTAAGTAGAATTAGGGATTATTCTGATTTTGGAAATAGGAGAGTAGATGTCGGCATTATAGGTACTGATTTTCAAGGATATTGTCATTTTTGTTATGATGGGGTGAAAAATTATGATGAAACTGGAATTGATTGTGGAGGAAGTAGTTGTGGGGCATGTCTTGAGAAAGGAAAATATTTTGACTGGATAATTTACCTTAAATTATCACTCTGGTTATTGTTGCTATTAATCTTAATTTATATTATGTGGAAAAATAGGAAAAATATTGGCGAGTTGTTTAATAAAGTTAAATCAAGAAGCGAAATTAAACGTGCAGAAGTTAAACACTTAGAAGTTAGAAGAGAAGGTATTAGAAGTGCTCTAAGAAGAATCTTTGTAAGAACAGAAAGAGTGAAAGAAGTTAAACACTTAGAAGTTAAAAGAGAACCATCTCAAGGAATACTAAGAAGTATTGGTGAGAGATTGAAATCAATCAGACTTCCTTCAATAAATATCAGTATAAGAATTGGAAAGAGAGTTGCAAGACTCAAGGAAGCAAGAAGAGTAAGAAAAGAATTCAAGATCAAAGAAAGGATCTTAGTTGAAAGAAAACCTGAGAAAATACTAGTTAAGAGAAGACATAAATTGGTATTCTTCTCTGACTTAAGTAGAAAACTAAGGGAATGGAAAGAAAGAAGATACTACGATACTTCTGGTCTTGAGAATAAGTTAACAAACGCTATAAAACAAAAGATATCTGAGGTTAGGGCTAGAAGAAAGATAAGCAGACATCAAAGAGAGATTGTAAGAGAAGAAAAAAGGAGAGTAAGGGAATTAGTTAAATCCAAATATAACGAATTAAAGTTGAAAAAGAAAAAAGAAAGATTTGAAAGAAGACATACAAAGAAACAGATTAAACATATCCATAAGAGGATTAAGAGAAAATCAATAAACAAAAATGAAATCTCTAGCTTGAGAAAGCAGATTAAGGGATGGGAAAATAAAGGATATGATACAAGTGATCTTCATAGAAAACTAGATGAATTTGAAGGAAGAAATCCACTAAAATAAACTGTTTAGAAAAAGGTTTCCAAAAGAAACCATAAGATATAAAAAGAAAAAATCATTACTTTAAGCAAGTACAAAATATGAAGATGGTGAAAAAAAAGAAAGAGGAAAAACTCAAGAAAGATTTTTATACTTTTCAAAAAAAGATAAACAGACTTGAAGAAATTAGAAGAGAAGTTAATTCTTTACAATCCCAAGGATATGCAAAAGGGTTTGAAAAAGAAGTAAGTATTTTAAAATCTAGGCTTAAAGATGTAGAGGCTTTGCCGGAATTAGAAAGAAATATAAAAAATCTTAGGTTAAAAATAATTAAAAAAAGAGAAGTTAAAAAATCATCTCCTGTAAAAAAACTCACAAAAAAAGTTTCAGATATTGGAGAAAGTGTTAAAAAATTAGAAAAAAAACAAACTATAACTGCACCAATTAATAAAATTGAAAAAAGAGTAGATACTTTAGGAGATAGTATTAGAGATGTTAATTTTCAGATTAAAAAAGAAATTAAAGATTTAAAATCTTCAGTTGATCAAGGGTTAAATAGGAAATCAAAAGTAGATTCTTCTATAGGTTTGGTTGTTGATGAACAATTTCAAAATTTTATCCATGATATTAAATTGGGTCTTTCTGAAAAACTTAAATTTAAGGAAAAAGAATTAAATGATTCTTTAAGGAGAGATATTTCTTTAAGAAGAGAAGAATTAGACTCTAAATATAAAGAAATGGAGTCTAAACTTGAGAAAGATTATAGTAATAAGCTGAAAGAATATGACTTTATGAAGGAAAAACTAAAACATGATTATCAAAAGAAAGTTAATATTAATTTAAAAGAAGAAGTTTCTAAGAGATTCAATGAAGAATTAAAGAAAAAATTTGAGGATGAAAAATCAAAGCTTGATGTATATTATGTTACGGGGATAAAGAAGAAATATCAAGAGGAGTTTGAGAATAAAAAAGAAAATCTTGAAAAGGAGTTTAGTGAAAAGATTTCATATGAACTTGGGATAATTCATAAAAAACTAGATTTTGAAAAGAAAGAACAGGAATCTATTTTCCATAAAAAACTAAAAGAATTAAATGAAAAAGAAAATGTTTTGATAAAAAAGAAAAAAATCTTAGAAAATCAGTTAAAAAATGAATCTGACAAAGAACAGAAAGAAGTTTCGATGGCTGTTAAAGGTAAGGAATTGGAGCTAAAGCAAAGGTTGAATGATATTCAAGAAGAGAAAGCCAAAAATGAACAGATTCTCGAAGAAAAACTTAATGAGTTCGAACATAAAAAAATTGAGAACTCTAATAATTTAATGAAAGAAAAAGAAAAATTAAGGAAAAAACTTATTTTGGAAGCCCATAACGAATTGATTTTAGAAGTTCAGAATTATAAGAAGAAATTAGATGTTAAACTTAGATCTCAATTGCATAATAGGATGCATCAATATCTTGAAGAACAGAAAGTTAAGCAAGAAAAAGAACTTAGTTTAAAAATGAATGGATTGCAGGAATCTTTAGAAAGAGAACATAAATTAAATGAAGAATTAGAACAGAATGTTACTGAACAAAAATATGATATTGAGAAGCTTAAAGAAAGAAATAGGTTGTTAGTTGAAAAACAATACCAAGTTAAAAGTCAGGAAGCTTCAAAATTTCATAATGAAAAACAATTACTTATCGATGAACATAAAAGAGAAATACAGACTTTAACTGATAGACTTAGAAAAAATTTCAATGAAAAATTTCATAAAGAACTTATAAATAAAATTTATGGGGAAAGAAACAAACTTTCAAAGGAGTTTGACATAAAAACTACATCTGAAAAAGAAAAACTACACCTTTTATCATTTAATGAGCGAAGAGCTTTACAAATAAAATTAAAACAAGAATATAATGAAAAGCTTAAGAAAAATATAGATATTATAAGAAAAAAATTAAATTTGGAAGTTAATAGGGATTTTGAAACAGATCTCAATTCTAGAGTTTTAGATGAAAGAAAAAAATTTGAAGCTAGATTAACTGATGTAGAGAGGGGTTATAAAGAAAAAGAAAAAGAACTTAAACTAAAAGAAAAAGAACTTCTGGATAAACACAGAAAGGAAAGTCTTGCAATTGCGGAAGAAAGAAAAAAATTTACAGATAGAATTGGTTTATTCAAAAAAGAAAATCTTGATGATTATAAAGAAAAAGAAAAAGAACTTAAACTAAAAGAAAAAGATTTATTAGATAAACATAAAACAGAAATACAAGACTTTTTAGAGGAAAAAAATAAATTTAATGGATATGTTGAGTTAAAGGAAAAACACCTTTTAGAAGAACATAAAAAAGCGAGTCTGGAAGTTGCAAATGCAAAAAAAACTGTTTCTGAAGAACTTGCATTATTAAAAAAGAGAAATGATTCTAAATTAAGATATGATGAATTAAAATTAAGAAAAGAGCTTACTACTCGAGCCAATATTAAACTTTCAAAAGAGCGCAATATTAATCAGAGCCTTAATCTAAAAGCGCTTAAAATTCAAGATGAAAAAAATTCTTTAATTGAACAACATAAAAAAGATGTACAAGAATTAACAAATTCACTTAAGAATGATTTTAATAATAAGTTTCGTAAAACTCTTTCAAATAATGTTCTGAAGGAAAAAACTAGACTTGAAAAAGAGTTAGATGCTAAACTTTTTTCTGAAAAAGAAAAATTACATGTTATGTCATTTAATGAAAGAAGAGATTTTAATAGAAAATTAAAACAAGAGTATGCCCGAAAACTCAAGCAAAATATTGCGAATACAACTAAGAAACTTCAGAATCATTCTAACAGAGAATTTCATATTGAATTAAATTCTAGAGTTTTAGATGAAAGAAAAAAATTTGAAGCTAGATTAACTGATGTAGAGAGGGGTTATAAAGAAAAAGAGAAGAAGCTTAAGCTAAAAGAAAAAGAACTAATTGATCAGCATATGAAGGAAAGCCATTCTATTGTGGAAGAAAGAAAAAAATTCACAGATAGACTCGGTTTATTCAAAAAAGAAAATCTTGATGATTATAAAGAAAAGGAAAAGAAACTTAAATTAAAGGAAAAAGAGTTACTTGATATTCATAGAAAAGAAAGTTTATCTATTGGAGAAGAAAAAAGGAAAATTGATAATATCTTGAAAATGAAAGAAAAAGAATTATTTGAAAAACACGGAAAGGAAAAGGCACATTTATCGGAAGAGAGAAGGAAACTCATGAGGGAAATGGAATTAATAAAAAAAGAAAATGAATCAAAAATTCAAGATGAAAAAATTGTATTAAAGAAGAAATTTGCTGAAGAGGCTCATAAACAGATGCTTAGAGAATTAGCCAGACGCGAACAAGTTTTAAATTCTGTTTTACAAAAGAAATTTGAAGTTAGATTAAAAGCCCATAAGGAAAGTCAGGAAAGAGAAATTTCAAGAAGAAAGGCAGAACTTGCAAAAGAGCTTCAGAGTAAGGCTAAGGCGTTGTTAGGATAATATTAGGTAACAACACTAAATAAATTTGTTTGATCTTAAAATTAAAACAAGCTAAATGTAAAATTTTTCTCTAATGGAAAATTTCTATTAAGGATTTAATTATAAATAAAATTCTAAACATTCTTGGGAATTTTTGAAATGATGAATCTGCTTCCTGAATGAGATTCAATTGCGGTTACTAAAAGATTCTCAGCAATTGCCTTGAATATGCCTCCTATTCTTGGTATTCTTGATATATTTGAAAAAGACCTGATTATATGTTCTATTTCTTCATTGCTTAGTGTTATAGTGGTACTCATTACCTTGCTTCTTGTTTTTATGCTAATAAACCTTCCAGTACCATAACATTCAACACTTACAAGGTTTGGATCATAAAAAAGATTAGTTAATTTTCCTAAATAAAGTGTATTTTCATCTTCTTGATATTCTTCTTGCACTTGATTTTCATAATTTTCTTCAAATTGATTAAACTGGTTAGATTGATTATTATTTAGAAACTCTGCAAGCTGTGGATTTTCAATTTCATTTACTATTTGGGAACTTAAAACAGGGACTATTGTTAGTGAAGCTGGAGGTTCATTAAACTGAGTTTTAATGTTTGAATTATTTGGATTTGAATTATAATCTGCAAATGGATTCTGCTCTTTATTTATAGTAACTATTATCTGCTTTGTAAATTCTCTTAAGAAATTTGATTTAAGACTCATTTTAATTATATACTTATATTACTAAAATCTTGGAAGTAATTTTGATTTTTTATTTTGGGGATTATCTGGAATTTCTTGAGTTAGTTTATCATTTTGGCTTGAAGTAAATTGTGAAGGTCGCATTTGTGATTGATTATTTTGTTGTTGTGGAGGATATCTTGGTATTTGATATCCTTGATTTTGCATTGTTTGAGGTTGCATTTGCATTGGGGAGTTTGAAGGTATTTTATCTCTAACCCTTTCTTCCATCATTGTTAAACTCTTTGCAATTGTTTTATTTTGTTCTAATAATTTATCTAATTTTTCAAGGAAGTCTTTATCTTCTTTTGTAATAGCTCCTTGTTTATCAGAAAACGATTTTGCAGAAGATTCAAATAAATTTAACAGTTTTGATATATGGTCTGATAATCTATCAAATTTAACAGACATATCTGTCATAACTTTTTGTAGGACAATAAAATTTTCTAGCAATAACTTTTGGATTTTTTCATCAGTTAAATTTTTTGGTAATTTATTAGAATTCACACCTTTCTTTGTCATGATTTATTTAATTGAAAGGAATTTATAAATGTTGTTAAGAATAAAGAGAACCAATGGTTCTCCTCCAAGAGAAATATATTTCTCTGGACCAAAGAATCTATGATTCTTCTGGTTATCAACCTCTCCTTTAAAATATCCAACTTTTCTTCATTAATTCTTTTTATGACATCTCCCTTATTTTTATCAAACTTTTCTTTCTAAAGTATAAACTGGAAATATTTATAAGAAAGGAATTTATTTAATATTATGGAAAACTGCTTATTTTGCAAGATTGTTAAAGGAGAAATTGATTCTGCTAAAATATGGGAAAATAAAAATTTTATTGCTATTCTTGATATAAATCCTAATGTTAAGGGTTTATCTTTAGTTTTATCAAAGAAACATTTTGATTCTTATGCTTTTGATATGCCGGATAAACCTTATCAAGATATAATGCTAGCTTCAAAAAAAGTTGCTAAAATTTTAGAAAAAGCTCTTAAAGTTAAACGAGTGGCGATGGTAATGGAAGGTTTGGGAATTAATCATGTCCACATTAAACTTTATCCTGTGTATGGAATTAATGAAAAATTTCAGGAAATGTGGGCTAAGGATAAAGTCTTTTTTGAGAAATATGAGGGTTATATTTCAACACAATTAGGGCCGGAAAAAGATATAAAAGAATTAAAGAAACTTGCTGAAGAAATAAAGAAAAAATCTCAATCAAGGTAATTATACAATATCCTTGCATAATTTTGAGTCTTTTATATTTAATATATTGATTGTTGATAGTCGGTATTTTATCAGCTTTAGATTACACCAATTTAATAATTTCTATTATTTTTTACCTAAATTCTTAATCGCCCAGTCTGCCAGTCTCTTATTATTTGTATACAAACTCGATTTATCTCAACTAATCCCTGTTTTTTTA
>JBBSXX010000099.1:0-1993 GCA_038045565.1 Nanobdellota archaeon | reverse complement strand
TATCACATTAAACTTAATCAGGGTATCTAGGTTTATCCTAGACGTTTCGTGGGGGCGTTGCAATCATTCCTCCGGCTCTTTATACAAAAACATTAGTACAGGAAGAGTTTCCCCATTTTTCTTTTTTAAATCTTTAACGAACTTTTCAAATTCTTCAATAGTTCTATAATATTCAATCTGATATGAAAATTTAGATCTTTTTTCTTTTAATTGTGGAAATTCTTTAATTAGTTCAGACTTTAATCGGATAATCCCCCATGCTTGCGACTTCTCATCGTAATACATACTTCCATTAGAATCTATAACTTTTCTTGGCACTAAGGTTTTCTTTTCCATTCAATTATCTTAATTTGATGATTATATAAAAGCTAAGTTCACGAAATCATCAAAGAATACAAATATTTAAAAAGACTATATTTCTATGTTTTTTAACCCCAAGGAAGAAGAGTTCTGATAGGAACGCATGGTTAAAAGAAATATATTCCTAGATTACGGGGAATTAATTGCTAAGCAAGAGTTTAATAGAGATACTCTTTATAGGGCTCATAATTTAGCATTAGATTATCTTAATTCTAATCATCCAAATTTAGTTTCTTTAGATAATCTTGCTGGATCTCACAATCAAGTTATTTTAAGATATCTCGAAGCTAGAAAAGATGGTACTGAGTGGTCAATGGAAAGGATTATTTCACAAGTTATAGGAGCATTAAATATCTCTGATTCTCATGTTTCATCATTAGTAAATATTTACAAACTTAATGATCATGATTATTCTTTACTTCCCGATGCTAGAGAAGTATTATTAGAAATCGCTAGATCAAGAAAATTAGGAATTATTTCAAATTTACCTCATAATTCATTAATCCATGAACTTGAAGATTTTGAATTATTAGATTTATTTGATACTTTAACTATTTCAGGAGTTGTAGGATATAGGAAACCACATCCAGCTATTTATCAGTCGGCTTTAGCAAAGGCGCAAACAAGACCTGAAGAAAGTACATTTGTATCTCATGACAAAGATGAAGTTAAAGGTGCAGAAAGAGTTGGTATGGAAGGTATCTTAGTTAAATCTATTAAAGAAGTGGTAGGAATGTTATGAAAATAATTTACACTAATATAAGTCCAATTAATAATGCATATACGAATTTAAATCATATTTTTTATCTTAAAAAACATAATCCTCAGAAAGTTTATGTTTGTGTATGGGATAGTTTTGTTTATGAGCATCCATTATTTGAAAAAAGTCTTGATAACACAACAAATAAAGAACAAAAGCTTAAGGAAAATGTACTTATCCTGGAAAAATTAATGTCTAGTCTTAAAATTGATTATAAAATAATCTATTTATCCGAGGCTACAAACAGGTTATTTAGAAATTCTCAGTATTTATTACAATTTCATGGTATTCTTTCAAATATTAAAGTAGAAGAGCTAAAAATGGGATTTGGTTTAGAGTATGTTCCATTCGGTAAAATTAGCCTTTCAAAGTTAAATTATATAATTGCTGATTGTCTTATCGCCACTTATTTACCAGAACTCTTTCCAGAAATTTGTTCAAGTGCACCAAATTATTATTTAACTTCTGAAAGATTTAAGGCTTTTGAAAATAATATAAATACCTATCTTAAAACAAATTTTTCTAAGCATATTCCTCCTAAAAGAATATTTGTAAAGGGTGTTCCAGTAATTATGCATCCAGAAAAAGAGTTAATTCCTTCTTTAGAAATGTCTATTGATAGTATTTCCCATATAGTAAAATCTCATTATACTAAAAAACCTGATGCTAGAGAATTCTCAGATCTTATTGAAATGTTATCTTCTATACTTGGTGAGTTTGAACTAAAAGATAAAAAAATTAAAAAGGTAAAGCTTGAAAGGATGTATAATAGACTAAATTACGAAGCATTTATTGAGGTTATTTCAAAAAACTTATACAATTATTTTATTAAAATTATTGAGATAACTTCTAAAATAGATATTCAGAAAAGAA
>JBBSXX010000098.1:0-4017 GCA_038045565.1 Nanobdellota archaeon | reverse complement strand
GAACTCATATTTCTGGTTTCAAAACTGCATTAACAAGAGCTATAAATGATTATGCAACAAAAAAAGGTCTGCTTAAAAATAGTGATAAATTGACAGGGGATGATGTTCGTGAGGGTTTGACAGCTATTGTAAGTATAAGAATTAAAAATCCCCAATTTGAAGGTCAGACTAAAACTAAACTTGGAAATTCAGAAATAAAAGGTTATGTTGACAGTGTTTCTAGTATTGCACTAACTGAATTTTTTGAAGAAAATCCAGATGTAGCAAATAAAATTGCTAATAAATGTTTATCTGCAGCAAAGGCAAGAGAGGCTGCTAGAAAAGCTAGAGATTTAGTAAGAAGAAAAACTGTTGTAGGTTTTTCAGGATTGCCTGGAAAATTAGCTGATTGTTCTTCTAAGAAATTTGAAACAACTGAATTGTATATTGTGGAAGGAGATTCTGCTGGAGGCTCGGCAAAAATGGCTAGAGATAAAGAATTTCAGGCTATTTTACCATTAAAAGGAAAACCATTAAATGTTGAAAAAGCAATGCCTGTTAAAGTTCTTGGAAATGAAGAAATTGTAAATTTGATTACTGCTATTGGGGCTGGAATAAAAGATAATTTTGATATTAAAAAATTAAGATATGCTAAGGTTATAATAATGACTGATGCAGATGTTGATGGACAGCATATTAGGACTTTATTACTAACATTTTTTTATAGATATGTCCCAGAATTAATTGAAAATGGAAATATTTATGTTGCTGTTTCTCCTTTATATAGGGTTAGATGGAAAGGTAAAGATTGGTATGTTTATAGTGATGAAGAACTTGAGAAAGATTTAAAGAAAGCTGGTGGAAATCCTGAAGTTCAAAGATTTAAAGGACTTGGAGAGATGAATCCTGATCAATTATGGGAAACAACAATGGATCCTAAAAGAAGAATTCTTAAGAAGATAACTGTTGAAGATGCTGTCAGGGCTGATGAAGTTTTTACAATGCTTATGGGAGATGCTGTTGGACCAAGAAGAAAATTCATTGAATTAAATGCAAATATTGCGGAGTTGGATATATAATAAAGGGAACCAAGGTTCACCCTTATCAACCCCTCCTTTATAATTTAAATAAAAACATCAAAAAATAAAAATGCCAAAGAAATAAACCTTTTGAAAAGGTTTCCAAACAAAAATATTCAAAATGAAAAAGAAAACTGATGAAGATGAGAATGAAGATGAAATAGATGAATCCTCTGAGGAAGAAGAAGACGAATCTAATGGAAATCCTGAAAAAGAAAGTGAAAATGCTAGTGATGAAAATGAAGAAATTGAGACTTTAACTAAACAGGAAATTAATTTTAAAGATATTGGAGAAGATAGAGTTGTTAATTCTGAGATTTCTACAGAAATGCAGAAAGCATATATTGATTATGCAATGAGTGTTATTGTTTCAAGAGCATTGCCTTCTGTTGAAGATGGTTTAAAGCCTGTTCATAGAAGAATTCTTTATGCAATGGATCAAATGGGTTTGGATAAGGGGCCAACAAAAAAATCGGCGAGAATTGTCGGAGATGTTATGGGTAAGTATCATCCCCATGGGGACGCTTCTATTTATGATGCTTTAGTTAGGATGGCTCAAAGTTTTTCTTTAAGATATCCTTTAGTTCATGGACAGGGAAATTTTGGAAGTATGGATGCAGATGCAGCGGCTTCAATGAGATATACAGAAGCTAAATTAGATAAAATTGCTTTAGAATTATTACAGGATTTGGATAAAGAAACAGTTCCATTTGCAGGTAATTTTGATAATTCTTTAAAAGAGCCCTTAGTACTCCCTGGAAAGATTCCTAATTTGTTGATTAATGGTTCAAGTGGAATTGCAGTTGGTATGGCAACAAACATTCCCCCACACAATTTAACAGAAGTTTGCGATGCTATAATTGCTTTGATTGATAAACCAAATCTTGAAATTAAAGATTTATTAGAAATAATTAAAGGTCCTGATTTTCCAACTGGCGGGGTTATGATTGCTGAAAATCTTTTAGAGATGTATTCAACAGGAAAAGGAGCTGTAACTTTAAGAGGAAGTGTTAAAACAGAATCTGGAAAAACAAAAGAAGCAGTTGTTATTGATGAGATTCCATATCAGGTTAATAAAGCCGAAATGGTTAAACAAATTGCTGAATTAGCAAGAGATAAAAAATTATTGGATGTTTCAGATATTAGAGATGAATCTTCTAAAGGTAAGGTAAGAGTTGTTATTGAATTAAGAAAAGGAGTTGATCCTAAATTCACAATTAATAGATTGTATAAAAGTACTAATTTACAAGTAAGAGTTAATTCTACTTTTGTTGCTCTTGATAATGGAATTCCAAAAACAATGAATTTAAAGCAGATTTTGAATGCTTATATTGTTCACAGAAGAAAAATAGTCCGTAAAAGATCTGAGTTTGATTTAAGAAAAGCAGAAGCTAGACTGCATATTGTTGAGGGTTTGTTAATTGCTCAAAGGCAAATAGATAAGATTATAGAAACTATAAAGAAAAGCAAGGGTACTCAAGAAGCTAGTGAAAATTTACAGAATAAATTTTCTCTTAGTAAAAAGCAAGCAGAAGCTATTTTAGAAATAACTCTTAAGCAATTAACAGCTTTAGAACGCGAAAAGTTAGAAAATGAAGAAAAATCTCTGAAGGAATTAATTAAAGAATTAAAGGTAATTCTTGGTGATGAAAAAGAAATTTTGAAAATTATTAAAAGAGAACTTAGTGAGTTGAAAAAAAATTATGGTGATGATAGAAGAACTAAAGTAATTAAGGCTGTTAGGGAAATTGAGGAAAAAGATCTTGTTTTGAAACAAGATGTTGTTATAACAATTACTGAAAAAGGATATATTAAAAGAATGCCATTCAAATCTTACCATGAACAAAAACGTGGAGGTAAGGGAGTTATAGGGACTGATTTATCAACAGATGATTTTGTTAAACAGGTATTAACTTGTTCAACTCATGATTATTTATTATTATTCACTAGAAGGGGAAGACTTATGTGGCTGAAAGCACATAAAGTTCCTGAAACTCAAAGATATGGTAAGGGTCAGGCAATTGTTAATCTTCTTAATATTAAAGATGATGAAATTTCAAGTGTTATGCCTGTGAAGGATTTTAAAGATTATTTATTTATGGTCACTAAAAAAGGAATGGTCAAAAAAATAAATTTAAGTATGTTTGCTAAGCCGAGAAATGTTGGAGTGAGAATAATTAATTTGCCTTTAGATAATTCTGATAGTGTTGTTGATGTTAAAAGAATTTCTGAAAAGCAACAAGTAATGTTAATGTCAGCTGATGGCCAGGCAATTAGGTTTAATTCAAATGAAGTTAGAAATATGGGAAGGGCAAGTTATGGGGTTGCAGGTATTAAATTGGAGAAAGGAGATGAAGTTGTTTCTATGGAAATAGTTCCTATGGAAAAAACTAAGAGCACTATTTTAACAATTACAGTTAAAGGTTATGGTAAAAGATCTGAAGTGGATGATTATAGAATAACAGGAAGAGCTGGAAAAGGTGTAATTAATCTTAAAGTTTCTGAAAAAACTGGAAAGGTTATTAGAACAATTGAAATTGATGAGAAAGATACAATTGTTGTAACAACTAAAAAAGGAATGGCTATTAGAACCAAAGTTAAAGATATAAGAGTTATGGGAAGAGCTGCTCAAGGGGTGAGAATAATTAATTTGAAACAGGGAGATAGTGTTGGAGATATAGCTAAGTTGCAGGAAGTTGAAGAAATAGAAGAAGTTTCTGAAGAAGCTTAATGAAAATATAGGTAATAATCCTAATAAAATTATATTAGTCTTAATCCTAAAAAAAATCCTCTATCTTTAGACTTCAAGATTATCTATCTTGAGAGTGATCAAGAATCTCATTCTTGACATAGAGGTTCAATCATGTAGAGTATTTTTTTGGGAACCTAAAGAATCAAAGATTCTTTGAGGTAATTAAATAATCTAATTGTAAAAGTTTTTCTTGATAAAAATATTTAT
>JBBSXX010000097.1:0-7422 GCA_038045565.1 Nanobdellota archaeon | reverse complement strand
TTTGCGAAACTTTTACAAAAGTTTCTTTTGGAAACCTTTTCGTTAAAAGGTTTATCTATATACAAAATACTAAAGAATTTCTGTCTTTTTAAGTTTTCTATATTTAATTAACAATAGTCAATTTTAGGTAAGTAACAACCATATCAAATAAGGGCTAAGTGTCATTTGAAGAATATTAAAGTATGTAATTAATTAATTGTTTAGGGCTATTACCTATTTAATATGTCAAGAATTGTTTTTATGTAAACTCCCTACTTTAGTTCGTGAGACTTTAAAAATTTCTGAAGAAATTTTTAAGCCACAAAAATCATTGATTTTTGATGTTTAAGATTTGAAAAATCTTGAGAGCACTCAAGAATCAGATGATTCTTGACGACTAGACACGCCATACAATTTATTGTATGGTTCTTGACAATAAAAATAAGGCACAAATTTTTCTCTAATGGAAAATTTCTATTGAATGGTTAAATAAAAGTTAATAATTTTAAAAAACTTTAAGCAGAAATTGAAGCGCCCATTGACAAAAGAAGAATAATTAGTACAGCAAGTACAAATAATACTATAATGGGAAGTAGAATTGCTAAAACAGCCTTTCCTCTTTTAATATTATGGAATTTGTTTATTCCTTTGGTGAAAAATATAAAGCCATGAATAATAGAAACAATATTAATTAATAGGTATATTGCTATAGAAACTTTAGCTCCTGGCTGAGATAAAAATGCAGTTGCTAAAGAGGCAATTAAATCAGGATCTTGGGTATTTCTTAATTGTCCTAATATACCCATATCATATGGGAATATAAACCAAAAAATAAGTTGAAGAATAACCATGATCATTGAATAAACAGTTAATATTGTTAGAGCATAAACTCCTAATTTATATGTATCAATAAACATTCCCTTTCCCTTAAAGGCCAAAACCCCTAAATGGATTATTCCTGCAACAGCAAATGGAACAATTACTGCAGAAACAACAGTTATAATAAATCCCATTAAAATTTCCTGAATTGTAGGAATTTGGAATGCAATACCTGCAAGAAGAGAAATTATGAAATAAAGCAGATAAATTAATGTATAATCCTTCATAAAAACCTGATATCTTATCTCAGTAGAAATTTTATCTAGAAAACTATCACTTTTGAAAAATAATTCTTTAATATTTTTCAAATAACTTTTTTTTGAAAATTGGAAATTATTATTTTCACTAGTCTTTTCAGAGTTCACCCTTCTAGAAACCTTTCTTAAGGGTTTATTTTTCACCATGATATATTAAAGAGAAGGTTTATTGTTTATAAACTTTTTCTGTTTTAAATTTGGGGTTTTATTCTTCAAAAAGGAATTTCTTCTTATGTCCATAAATCTAAAACCACATTCTTTAGAATGTGGTAGTAATTTTAGGGTTTTAGATCCTAGAAAATCTTGATAATTTTTTTAGATTTTCTGGACCAGAAAAGCATAGCTTTTCTTGGTTTTGGAGCATCCAGAATTCCCGAACAAACCTCAGCTTTTAAGCCGAGGTATACGCAAGGGCTTCTTGATAACTGAAATAAATTTTAGTAACATTACCACATAGAATTTGCTTAGTCTTAAAATTAAATAAATCAGACATAAAGTTTCTCCAATGGAAAATTCTATTGTGAACTTAAAATGTAGAAATAACTGGCCAGAAGCCCAAAATTAATAACTAAGTTTTTTATATGTCAAGAATTACATTCGATAAAACTCGTTACTTTAGTGGTGAGATAAATAAAATGTAATTCTTGAGCATGCTCAAGAACCAGACACACCCTACAATTTATTGTATGGTTCTTGAGACAGATATATAAAAAACTTTATAAACTTCTTTCTCGCCTTATTACCTATAATCAAAGGGAGTTAAAAAGAGTTTATGATTAATAAAAAGCATTCAGTTTTAGTATGTTTAACATTTACAGTTCTTGTAATATTATTCTCTTCTACTATTTATGCACAAACATCTGGAAATGCTAATAGTACAACAGATAGTGATGAAAATAAACCTCTACCATTAAGTAACTGGAATGAATCTAAACTAAGTGAATTTCATTATAGTCCTCAAATTAAAACAAGATTAAATCAAACGTTTTATCCTTTACAAGCTATTCTTGGAGGTAAAATTGATAAAGCAGAGGAAAATAAAACTTGGGATGCAAATCCTAGAAGTGTTTTCCATTATGCAGCAGATATAAAAGTTAAATACAAAAATTCAACTTATTCTTTACAAGAACTTATTGATCATAAAGGAATTAAAGTGCGTGGGGGCGAAGACTTCCCAGCAACTTCAAAAAGTAAAATAACTGAATGGGATGAATCAGATCACTTAGTCTGGCATGACGCTGATGAAATTAGAGTTAATATAAAGAAAATACTTTATTCTTTACAATATGCAATTGACCAAGGCTTAATCAAATTCCCTAGAGAAACAAATAAAACAAGAAATGTGACAATTCTTGAATTCAGCGTTCCAGCAGGAAGTTCTGAAAATTATGAAAGATCTTGTTATAAAAGGGATGTTAACAGCGCAAATTTAAAAGATGCAATTAATGCTTCTAGTTTAATTCCAGGAGCAGTGTATTCAGTTTCATGTTCTTATGACGGCGGACCTCAATTAAAAGCTAACAAAGTTAAATTCAATGGGACTTATGTTCAATTCTTTGATGCCGAAGAAGATCATGTTTCAAGAATAATTAGAATATTAAATAGAGATGTGTTAAAGGGGAAAGATACATTTGTCTGGGAAGGTAATTTAGATCAAGCTGGAGAATTAAGCATAAGAATTAGGAGAGCAGAATCATGTTCAAACAGACCAGGATTAAATTTTGATATTACAAAATGTACAGTTAACAGACGTGAATTAATTGGGGGACTTTTAGGAATTGAACTCTCAACAAATAATAATGAAAATACTTTTGAAAACCTTGATGCTGGAATAAATAATAATCCATTCCAAACAATAAGCACAGCATGTTGTTGTGATAGTACAGATATTCAAGGGTGTTATGCAGCTCCTAACAGAGGAAGATGTACCGGTCCTGTTTGTGGAATTTCATGTAGTGCACCTAATGCATTTGCTTGTGGTAATTCAAATCCATCATCAGGAGTTGGTTCTGGAAGTGATTCAGGAGGATTATTTGGAGGGGCACTAAGTGATGCCTTCGACTGCTCAAATGCATGGAGATTAACATATGGTCTTAAATGTACTGAATATAATTTCTGTCCAATATATAAAGTACCAGTAGGAATAGGTCCGGGAATTGTAAGAAATGAAGATATATATGCTTGGAAGAAATTAGATTGTAAAGTTATAACTCAGAGATAATTAAACAGCTTTAATTTTTTTAATAAGGGACCAATCATGTTCCCTCACTTCTGTTACAAATTGATCTCCAATTACAATTCTTTGAATTTCAAGAGTTCTATCTCCTAAATCTATTTGAATATTATCTGTTAAAACTCCTCTTAGGAAACCATCTAAAGAACCATTTTTTGGAATTTTTACTTCATCATAATGTGGAGTAAAAATTCCTGCTTGTGTATATCTAAATTCAGGTTTATAATCTCTACATATTTCATTATATCTTAATTCAACAGTTTTACCACGATGATGAGGTAGGATTTCTTCTACTACTTTAACTGGATCTTTCTTATGGTAACTTAAATATTTTCCATCTTCTCCAAATCCCATGAAATGTCTAAAATGTTCCATGTGGATTATTCCTATAAATCAGTTTATAAATGTTTATAAACTAATTATTATTGAGTAATTTATTCATAGATGATAAAAGATAGATTTAAAAACGCGTTTTTCTGTTAATTCATATTCTATAAATATTAAAATGCCAAGAAAAAAGAAATCAGATTTAGAATCAAGTGAAGTAGTTAGTGAAACTCCTGAAAAAGTTAAAAAAATTTCTAAGAAAAAAACAGAAGAAGCTTTAGAAGATACAGATCTTAAAAAAAGAACATCTGATAGAAGTGTTTTAATTAAAGAGCTTAAAGAAAAAGCAAAAAAACTCCAAGCAAGTATTGAAGGAATTGGAACAGAAGATATTAAAGAAGAGTTAGAGAAAAAACGCGAATTATTAGTTCCTCTGGAAGATTATGTTAAAACCGGAATACACTTAGGAACTAGAGTTATAACTCCTGATATGAGGCCATTTGTTTATAGAAGAAGAGCAGATAGCATAGGAGTTTTAAACACATCTTTAATTGATGAACAAATTAAAAAAGCTGTAGATTTAGTTTCAAAATACGACCCTGAATCAATAATTCTTGCTTGTAAAAGAGAAGCAGGCTGGAAATCAGCAAGTTTGTTTTCAGAAATAACCGGAATAAAAGTTTTCACAAAAAAATATCCTGCAGGTATGATGACTAATACTGCTTTAGAAACTTTCTATGAACCTGAATTAGTCATAGTTTCTGATCCATGGATTGACAAAAATGCACTTAATGATGCTACTCTAACTAATAAGAAAAAAATAATCCTTTGTGATACAAATAATTTTACAGCTCATGCAGATTTAGTAATTCCATGTAATAATAAAGGATCAAAAAGTCTTGGACTTATATTCTATCTTTTAGCTAAAGGCTATATTGAAAAGAGAAAAATTAATGTAAAGATGCCTTCAATGTCAGCATTTGTTGAAGACGAATCTGATTCTCAAGATATCCAATATATTCAAGAAGCTCCTAAAGAAATCTCCGCTTAATTCTTAATTACTATGTAAATGGGTAACATAACACCAAATTTTAATTAAATAATGTTTTTTGATTTATATTAAAAATTATGCCACATCTATCAATTTTATAACAGAAATATTACATTACCTAATAATTTATTCAGTTCTAAAAAACAACCAACCATTTTTATTCTTACCATAGTTAGTTTTAAGTAAAACATATTTTCCCCTTAACTTATTCCCATTTAAATGAAAAACAATTTTATCTTTTTTCCAAGAATCTAATTTATAGTTTCCTTTATCCCAAATTTTAACACTTCCTTTCCCATAACCTTCTTTAATTTCTCCCTCGAAATTCCTATAACTCCATGCATGGTCAGGAGTTTGTATTGCAAGTCTCTTAATAGTTTTAGATTTAGGAGGAATTTTAGTTATTGCCCATGATTTTAATTTTTTATCTTTCTCAAGTCTAAAATCCCAATGTAAACTTCGAGCTTTATGTTCTTGAATAACAAAGATTGGCATTCAATATTAATGTTAAACTAATATATAAATGTTAAAGAGAGGTTTCATTTGCTTCAACATCTGACCAATAAATTCTATCATAAAAGTGTATAGGCTTTCCAATTAATGGTAATATTTTTCCACCTAGTTCGATTGGAGATTCAATTTTATTTTTTTCAAAATAACCTCCATTAGGTTCAAAATCCCAAACATCATATACTGAAGAATATATTCCTTTACTATCTCTACCAAAAGAAAGAGTATAATCATGTAAGTCAACATTAGTAAAAAACAAAGCTCTAGGATTTTTCTCACCAAGTTTAGTTGAAGATATAGTTTCTCCTTCATCCATATTTAATATTCTTTCTAAACTTTTTTGCGAAAAGCCAAGTTTTTCACCAACCAGTTCTTCCGGTTTATGTATGTAATCAGATATACTATAAAAATCAATTTTATCAGAATCTTCCAACCATTCAGGTTTTACATTAGATCTAGGTAATGGATTTGATTGTAATCTTAAATAAACTGCATTAAGGTCAACATTTCCCTTTGATTCATTAAGTTTATTTAAAGGATCAGGATTAAAATTATTAGGATCTACTTCAATTGACTCATTTGCACTAGGATATAAAAATGAGTTAACAAAACCCCGATAGTTTCCTTTAGTGGTATATGTTGAAAGATGCTTTAGTTTAGAACTAGCTTCAACCTCTCTATATCCACAATGCGACATTACATTATTAGTTACTTTAAGAGGAACATAAATACTTCCAGCTAAACTTAATCCCACTAAGGATGTTCCGAGTGCAAGTTGTTTCAACGACTTTTTTATTTTCATTTTATTTACTCTCAATTTCTTCTATAGAATAATTTTGTGCTCTCCATTCACTTATTAATGGAAGAGGATTAATACCACTAGCAGGATAGTAAACCCTACCCTCTTCTAGATCTTTTACATGAGACAATTCATGTCTTGCAGTTACGTCAGTATAAGGTTCATATAATGTAACTTTATATCCATTTTCAGACTTTACTGTATGTCCTCTATGATTGCCATTTTCTTTTATACCTTCTAAATTAAGGTTAATTAAAGAATTTTCTAATCCTATTTTCTTTTGCTCTTCTTTGAACACCATTTCAATTTGGTCTCTTGAAATAGGTATTGTATATTTATCATGAATTTCCTGAGCTCTTTCAGCCAGATAACTATCGCTAGCTACAATAGCTCCTAAATAGAAGAGTCCATATGTAAACGGATTCACTACAATCTCTTTTAACCACTTTTTCATATTTTCAATAGTGTATGCTAATATTTAAATATTTCTATTTGTTACTACTATTAAATAACTATAAATAGAAAGATTTAAATAGCTGAAATATTGTTAAAAAATATGAAAAGATCTGAAAGAGATAAAGAAGACATTGAAAGAAGGTTAATTGATTTTCTTAGATGTGAAAAACCAAGAGAAGCATTTGGTGATGGAGATGCATTGGGAAGAATAGCCACAAGTTTTGATATTTATTTTGAATTAGTAGGAAGTAAGGAAATATCAATTAGAGAGGCAGAAGATGATGCAAAGGGATTAGGATATAACACACTAGAAGAGTATAGATGTGCTTTCGAAAAAGCAGTTGATCATTACAAACCAATATTTAACGGAAAACCAGTTATTGTCAAACAATTAAATGCAAGATATACTCATGAATAAGGTGAAAGGAGGTAAAAACAAAAATGAATACAAAAGATATTAAAGAGAAATTAAAAAGTGCAGATGATGTACTTAAAGGTGCTATAGATGTACTTAATGGTGATAAGAATTTACCTAAAGAATATAATATGCCTGTTTTCGGTGCAATTTTATTGGCTGGAGCAGGATTAGGTTTAGTTGCAGGTTCTTATCTTTTTAGTCCTATAGGTATTACAAAAAAACTTACAGATGGGAATGGAAATATAGGAAAATATGAAGCTTTTAGTAGAGTAGGAAAAGATTATGGCTTTTATGATCGAGGTCAAGAAGCTGGACAACCAATTCCTAGAGATGATTTAGAAGAATCTTATTACTCAAGGAACCCCTTTGAAAGAGAATTAGTTTTTAATAGAGCTAAATATCTTCCTAAATAAATATTTATAATTTTTTATTTTATTTTTCTCACTTATTTCTATTTCTATTAATTATCCATCTCTCTCGAAGAGCTTTGAAAAAAGCCTTGATAGAGAATCA
>JBBSXX010000096.1:0-5723 GCA_038045565.1 Nanobdellota archaeon | reverse complement strand
ATTAAAGAAATTAAAGCATCCGGCAACCTTGCGATCACCGGGGATCATACTCACAATCATAAGATTGCTAATTATTGGAATATTAAAAGATTTATAAAGTTTATGGTTTGCATTCGTCTTTGTGTTTGTCATTTTGTGATTTATATTGTTTTAATTGTGAATGCTTGTTTAAACTGCCTTCTCTGGTTAGTTGCATTACCTACTTTTCCTTGAAAATCCTATCTTATATGCGTTTTTAAAACTTGCTGTTTTTGGCTTTTTTATTGGTTTTCGGTGGTGACAGGAGGAAGGGATAAATAGAAGTGTTTAAATAATGGAAACAGTTGTTTAAATAATGGAAACAGTTGTTTAAATAATGGAAACAATATTTAAGCCAGGTTATGAGAGAATATTAAGAATTTTTTATGAAAACCCTAGTAAGAACTTTTATTTAAGGGAAATTGCCAGAAAGACGAAAATTAATGAGAATGGAACTAGCAGGTTTTTAAAAGATCTGGAGAAAAAAGGTATATTAAAATCAAAATTGGATGGTAACTTAAAAAGATATTATTTAACAGAAAATCAGCAGGTTAACTTAATATTCAGCAGTTTTGATATTGAGAGAATAAATAAACTCCCAAGTCTAAGGTCGAAAGCCTTGTATTATTTCATTGAAAAATTAAGTGAGAAACCAGTATTCGCAGTTTTATTTGGATCAACTGCAAATGGGAATTTTACAAAAGAATCTGATATTGATATATTACTTATTGTAAATAATAAAATAGATGTGAAAGATGCTGAAAAATATGTTAATGCTCAGACAGGGATGAGAATTAATACATTTATTATACCATATAATAATTTTCTGAAAGAACTTAAATTAAAAGAAGATATGGTAATTCAGTCAGCTATAAATACGGGATATCCTATAATAAATCATATTTATTATCATGAGGTGATTAATGGAAGTAGAAGAGATTGAAAAAATTACAAAAGATAGCGAAGAACTTGATAGAAAAATAGATTATTTTACTAAACTAAAACTGATTAGAGATAAAAAACTTGATGTAGAAAGTATTAAAGGGCATATTGAAAAGGCAGAAAATAACCTGAAGTTTGTTTTGGACAATATTAATCTTGGATATTATGACTGGTGTATAACTGGATGTTATTATTCAATGTATCATATAGCAATTGCATTAATTTTATCAAAGGAAAAGCAGTCAAAAAATCACGATGCAAGTATCTGTCTTCTTATCAAATATTATTATATGAATGGAATTAGTGAGGAGGATATAGAAATGCTGAATGAATTTTTTATTAATTATCAAGATTTGTTATTTTATGTTGAATCAAAAGAGAAGAGAAAAGAAGCAAGTTATTCAACAGAGTATAGATTTGATAAAGAAGAAGTAGAGAACATGAGATTAAAATCAATTGAATTCGTTGACAAAGCAAAAAATATTCTTAAGGGCATGGATTTGCTTTAATTCTCTATTCTATCCCGAAACTATTTCATAACTAACAGGAGAAGCTCCGCCACCTAAAGGGGGAAATTCGTAATTAAGCATCAAAATTCGTTTTTTATTTTTGGTTTTCATTTTGTTTATAGGTAATGTAATTCCAATGGGTTTAATTTAGTATTATTCAACATATTATTTAATTTTGGGATTGTTAATTTCATGGTAATTTCATTTTTGCTTGTTTTAATTGTTTATTGTTTGATTGAGGATTTATTTAATATTACAATATCTTTGCCTTGTTTAGGTTGGTTTAAATGATTTATTTGCCCTTGTTCTAATGTTAGTTGCATTACCTTTTATCTTGAATTTTAAGGTAAATACCTTAAAATTCTTATCTGATGCGTGTTTTTAAAGGTTTTTGTTCTTGATTATTTTTGTCTGATTTGAGTGGTGACAAAAGAAGGCTTCAAATTATGTTATGTTATGTTATGTTATGTTATATTATATTATATTATATTATAGTGGGTTATATGTCTTATCTTATTATGGATTTTATTGAAGAAATAAATATTCTTGCGTGGTCAATAGACTCTTCTGCATAAGGCTTATTTGCCTCTGATTTAACATTATAAATGAAAGAGCCTCTTTTTGTTTTTTCTTCTTTAAAAATTTTTAAGAGAAAGTTCGCTTTTTCAATTTCATCTTCATAAATATCAAGCAACTCTTTTGAAAAAATTCCCTCTTTAACTAGCTTTTTCAATTCCAAATAAGTTTTAATATGTTCATTTGGCGTCTTGGTTTTAATTCCTTTACTAAGCAAATATGCCTTTGCCGAATAAAATATTGCATAGTATGAATGTGATATCACTGAATGAAAGAAGGTTTTATTATGCTGAATTCCCAAAGATTCTTTTGCTTCTTTTTCTGTTGATAACTTCATTTCAGTCACAGCAAGCAATATCTCATCTTCTGATCTTAAAAGTAATAACTCAGCCTCTGAATCCATTTTCAACACCCTCTTTTATCAAGTTATAATATAGCTCTGCATTTTTAAAGATTAACCTGCTTTTGAATATTTCTCTTCCGAAATTTGGTTTTTTATCCAGTAGCATATCAATAAAATCTTTATTAGATAAAACAATCACATGAAATTTTGGAATGAGTAAGGAAGTAAGATTTTCCATTAATTTTTGTTTTTTAAAGGCATCATCTTTTGTGATTATCACTAAATCAATATCGGATTTTGATGTCTGAGTATTTTTTGAATAGCTTCCAATTATAATAACTATATCATCATTTATTTCTTTAATTTCGAGTATTTTATCAATATTTGGAACTTTTTTAGATAAAGCTTCATTAATATCTAAAAAAGACAGTAATGAAACAGACTCTGGATTTATCTTAATATTAATTAAGCTTGATTTCCCAATTTTCTCTATATTTAATATATTATTTTTTAACAACTCTTTAATTGAATTGTAAATATTGGGGTAATCTTTATCCAATATTAGAGATATTTCCCTTATTGTTTTTTCTAGAAAAATGTTTTTCCTGAACAAATTTACAATATCTATGTTGCTTTTTTTGAAGTGCATTTTATAATATTTTAATCAAGTTTAATATATAGTTACTTTACTATAATATTATAGTATTTTTGCTATATTTAAATTTTTCGTTTTGAAAGGCTTACTTTATGGCGTTTTTAAAACTTGTTGTTTGTTATTACTTTGGGTTGATTAAATAAACTATATATCTCTATATCAAATCCTTGTTATTGAACATATAAAGTGTAATATTTTAGAAAGCTTTTTAAGCACAATAATAATACTATAATCATATACTCCCCAGCATTGCTTCGGCAAAGCTGGGTTTATTTTAATGGTGCCTAACGAAAGAGCGATAATTTTTATTGATGGAAGCAATCTATATCATATCATTAAAGATATGTTCAATAATTCTAAATCTTTAGCAAGTTTTAATTTTGAAAAATTTATAGGATTAATATTAGATGAAAGGAAACTAATTAGAGTATATTATTATTCTGCTCCTTTAGATAAAAATAAAGATGAAGAAATTTACAAAAAACAACAGCAATTCTTTGAAAATATCACAAAACCCTCTTCGTTATACCACACACTAAAGCTTCAGGAATTAGTAATTCCTGAGAGTGCTCAAGAATTTCATTCTTGACATGTGTGGTTTGTTCGTGGGGTTTTGAGGTTCCCAAAAGAAATTTACATAAACTACTACACCATAAATGGTGTAGATTTCTTTTTAGGATTAAAGAAAATTCCTGATTTTGAATTAATATTATGTAGAATGCAAAAGGATGAAGTTAATGGTCGCATAATTTATACGGTAAAAGAAGATGACATACATATAGCTGTTGATATGGTGAAACTTGCTTATAATGATGCATATGACACAGCAATTCTTGTTTCAACAGATGGAGACTTTGTGCCTGCAATTCAAGCTGTTAAAGAAAGAGGCAAAAAAGTAGAAAATATTGGATTTGAGACAAAATTTTCTTGGCACTTAAGGCAGAAAAGTGATAGGTTTAAGAAATTGAAGAAAAAAGAAATAGCTAGTTTATTTAATGATTTATGATTGTTTGCTTTGCTTTACATTATTTGATGTGGGGGCATTACATTTCATTAGTATTTATCTTGAATTTTAAGGCAAATACCTTAAAATTTCTACCTTTGCCTTGTTTTTAAAGGTTTTTGTTTGTTGCTTTTGTTATTACTATTTGCTGATACTTTATTGTTTGTTGAGAGAAAAGTTTATATATGTCTTATAACCATAATATTATGGTTTAAAATGGATAATAAGATAATAAACAAGAATAGCGAAAAGCATAGTGAAAAGATAGAAATATTAAAACTATTAATAGAAAATAAAGAAGAGACTTATAGCATAAGGAAAATTGCTCTAATTAGGGAGATAAATTATAAGTCTTCTTATAATGCTTTAAAAGCTCTTGAAAAAGAAGGAATTGCTGAATTAAATAGAGTAGGAAATACTATTTTATGCACATTTAACAATAGCTTTAATGATTTAGTCTTCAAAGCAGAATATTCAAGAAGAGAAAATTTATTCAGAAAGAAAGAATTTTTGGTAATTTACAATAGCTTATCAAAGTTAGAGTTTCCATTGATTATTCTTTTATTTGGAAGCTATTCCAAAGGAACAGCAACTAAACATTCAGATATAGACCTTCTTCTTATTTCTGATGAAGAGCATTTTAAAAAAGTTCATGATGTAATAAACATATTTCCTCAAGATATTCATCTAACACCTGTAACCTATGAAAGTTTTATTCGAATGGCAAGAAGCAAAGAATTTAGTGTTATAAGCGAAGCACTTAAAAATAATGTTATATTAATCGGAACAGAAGAGTATTATAGGTTATTAAAAAATTCAGAAAATCGTTGATTTTCTGTCTGATTAAATTTCATATAAATTTAACATGTTAGCGAAAGATAGAATAAAAGAAGCTGAAACAAATGTTAGAGCTTATTTAATTGAGGGTTTACTGAAGAAAGAGTCCCTTAATACAGATGCTCTTAGAGTTTTATTAAGAAATGCTAAGGAAAGCATAGACTCCGCAGAAAAATTAAATTCAGAAAGAATTTCAGACTTATGGGTCATTGTCTGCTCTTATTATTCAATGTTTTACATTGCTAATGCGGTCCTTCGCAAATTAGATTATAAGGTTGGAGATAAAATTGCACATAAAGTTACTGCTGACGCTTTGATAGTTTATGCAAGAGGAAAATTGAAAGAGACTTTAATTGAAGACTATGAAAACAGCAAAGACGAAGCACTTAATTTAGCTGGGATAAAAGCAGATTCGTTAATCGAATCATTTGACCAAGAAAAAGCCAAAAGAGGTAAAATTCAATATACGACTGATAATATTGACAAACAGGCAAAAGCTAAAACTTCTTTACAAAGAGCAAAGCAATTTCTATTTGAAATGAATATTCTATTGAACGAACTAGATAAGAAAAAATGATTCTGATAAATAAGATATTTAATTTCCATCCATAATAGGAATGGGGTGGGATTACATTTCCATTACTAATGGAAATGTTTATATCTAAAGTGATACAAAAAATGTAACACTTTAGAAACATTTAAATGGAAGGACTTAAATACCCTTAAGGGTATAATATTATACTATTAAAGGTATAATATAATTAATCAGCAAAATGGTATATATTCAACTTGAAAAAACTGATTTTGAAGTTCTTAATTTCTTAATTAAAAATCTTAATG
>JBBSXX010000095.1:0-2170 GCA_038045565.1 Nanobdellota archaeon | reverse complement strand
ATTAAATTTAATATCTGATTAATACTATTTAAAATATTTTTTATAATTTAAATTTACTGTTAATTATTTTTAGAAGATTATCAGGAGTTATTATTTCAATATCCTTAAACTTATTTAGTTTTAATAAATGATTATCGTAAGTAATAATATACTCAGAATTTGAAGAAACTGCACATTCTAATATTTTATTATCTTCTGGATCTTCTTTTACAATCTCAATTTCCTCTTTTGATTCAATCAAATTTGCAAAAATAATAATTTTCTCTATTATATTATTAGCTTCTTCTACAGAATATTTAAAATCTCTTTGAAGGACATCAAAAAATTCATCTAATATCTTTTTAGTTGTGTAAATTTCAGCATTTTCTTCTATTAATTTAATAAGTAATTTATGACTTATACTGTTATCCCATTGAGTAGCAGATATAAAAAAATTAGTATCTGGTGTTATTTTCATGCCTACCTCTTTTCTTTTCTTAATCTATGAACTATATTTGAAACATCATTCTCTTTTATTCCGAGTTTTTCTGCCCTTATTGCTCCTGCTTCTGCAATTTTTTTAAGCTCTTTAATTAAATTTTCTTTTGAAGGAGTATCTATTTTTTTTAAAATAATTCCTTCCTTACTCCCAAAAACTGCAAATATAGAACCTTCTCCCACATTTAATATTTCTCTTATATCCTGAGGTATAACAATCTGCCCTTTTGAAGACATTTTTATAGTTTCTACAGCCATTTTAGTTTTTCCATTAATCTTACTATCTTACAGTAAGATTATCATATATTTAAGCTTTTCGCTTAAATAACCCGAATAGGTAATGCAGACACATTTTTAATTGGTTTAAGCAGGATTGGTTAGGTTAGGGGTGGGGGTAGTTTGTTGCAACAACTCTAGAAGTCTAGCACCGAAGAGGTAGGGGGCATACTTTCTTTAAGAGAACGAGAGAATTTTTGAAAGGTTGGAATTAATAGATACTATATTTATTCGCATAATTTTCTAATGTGTTTAAAAAAGAATTTAGAGTTTTCAAGACTATCTTGCGCAGGCTCTAAATTAGCTTGAGGTAATTTTTCATATGTAAATTCTCCTCTTTTCTTTTTTTCAACTTTAAATATTCCTAAGAGATTATCTGCTTTAACTAAAACCTCTTCATAAATTTTTAGTAATTCTTGATCAATTATTCCTTTTTCAACAAACTTTCTAAATTCTTTATAAGTTTTTTTATGCTCTTCAGGAGGTTTAGTTTTAATTCCTTTTTTTAATAAATATGCTTTAGCAGAATAAAAAATAGAATAATATGAATGTGAGATAACAGCACTAAAGAAGGTTGCTGAGTTATCAATTTTAAAGACATTTAATTGTAAACTGGAGTCATTGCTTATAGACATTATAATCTCTGAGAGTTTTATTTCATTTTCTGCTCTTTCAAGATACAATTTATAATTTAAATCCATGGTTCATTCCTTCTTTTATTAGTGAATAAAATATAATTGGATTATGAATAATTAAATGTTTTCTTGCTAATTCTTTGCCTAAATTTTCGTAGTCTGCTCTTAACATCTCTAAAAACTCATCTTTTGTAATAACCTGCCCATGTATATTCAAAATAGACTTTGTTTCCATTGTTTTAAAAACTGCTTCAACTATTTTTCTTTTAGTTTCTTGTTCAATAAAAACAGCAATATCTAGGTCAGAATCTTTTTTCTGCTCACTAGTAGCATATGAACCAAATATAACAACAGAATAAAAGAAAGTGTGTTTATCCAAAGTTTCTTCAAGCTCTTTAACTGATTTTAAAACTTGTTTTGGAAGGCTCTCTTTATTATAAATTTCAAAATAACTGTATATTTGATTATTTTTGTGATTAACAGAGTAAAGCTTAGAAGTCCCTATTTTCCTTTCAGTTATTAATTCTTCTTTTAAGAATGCTTTAATAGCATTTTGTATAATTGAACTTGACTTTTCCTTAGATAATTCTTTTATTTGTTTCCATGTAATTTCTTTAAATTCATTTCTTTGAAATATGTTTAATATCCTTAGTTGTTTTTTCGTTAACATTTTGTCTAACCAACCTAATGGTTTATTTATACCTTATTTTAGGTACAATTATACCTACTTTTAGGTATTTAAACTTTTCTAAAGTTTAAATTAGATTATGACTGGTAATGCA
>JBBSXX010000094.1:0-1814 GCA_038045565.1 Nanobdellota archaeon | reverse complement strand
TCACTTATATCTTTAAATAATAATTTCATACATTCAAAACAAACAGACATATAAATCGCATCTTTAAATTCATCACCAGAATCTTTCTTAAATTCAATATTAAGATAACTTCTAATTTCACGTCCTACTCCTCTCCTAAAATCTCCTGGAAGAGTTTCAAGTACTCTTCTTGAAAAATATCTCCCATATTCTAATTTAGTAGTTTCATTAACAATTTGAACAGTAGAATTTAATAAATCATGAGAAAAATAAATTATATTTGATTTTTTTAATTTTTTTAAATTTCCATACTTAGATAAATAAGTAGTTACTCTCTCTTCAAGTTCTTTATTAAAAGTAGAGTCATTTATCATTTTAAATCCTTATCTTAATCAAACCTTTATTTATCTTACACTGGCACATTAATCTAAAGTTTTCAGATTCATCTAATCCCATATCTAATTCATTTATAGTTCTTCCAGACAAATTTTCCATTCCCTCAACTATTTCAACTCTACAACTCCCACATCTACCATCCTGACATCCAAAGGCAACACCAAGCTCTTCTGCTTCATCCCAAGCTACATTTCCATCAGTGACTTGTCTAGAATCTTCCACATTTCCATTCTCATCAACTCTTGCTATTTCCGCCATTTTAAAGATAATTTGATAAGGGTTTTTAACTCTTTGGAAAATAATAATAGTCTAATTTTCTCGGATAGACTTTCTATATGCTGAAATAAGGAAATAATGTCCTTCTTTAGTTTGAACAATACCATTTGAATTTAGAAGAGTTAAATGTTGGTAAAACTCTTCATCACTCATTAAAAAATATTTTTTAACTTCTCTTTTTATTGATTCTTCATTTAATCCTTTATACCCGGCAGGATGTGTCATATTTTCATTATCTGCAAATACTTGAATAATAGCTAAAACTCCTTCAAGATTATCTTGCGGAATGATTTTCTCCAATTTATTAGAAATTAACCTCTTATTTTTCATAATAAATCTAAGGGGGAATTATATATTAATCTTATGAATTTAATTCTATTAAGCCAGTCCAGCCAATAACATTCCAACAAGATAAGCAGCTCCAGCAGCTAATCCTCCAATAACTAGTGTCTCAATTGCAGATCTTAACCAGTGTTTCCTAGTGAATTTAAATTTAGCAACACCTAATAAAAATAAAGCCACAACAGTTAAAATAATCGTATACAAAAAAGGTTGTTTCACACTTCCAGGATAAACTAAATCAAAAAGATACATAGAAATAGGAATAAGACCAAAAATAAAAAATGAAATAAAGGTGACTATGGCATTTTTAACAGGAGAAGATTTTGTATCATTTATCATTTTTAATTCTTCAACCATCATTTCATCAACAAACAAATTTTTTTTCTTAGAAATTATATTAACTAATTTTCGAGCATCAAGTTTTGAAAGCCCCCTTTTCATATAAATTTCAATCATTTCATCCTTTTCTCCTTTAGGATAATTTTTAGCCTCCCAATTTTCTCTTTCTTTCTCAGTAGAATAAAAATCCTTTTCAGCTTTACTACTTAAATAATCACCAACAGCCATAGAAATTCCATCAGCTATTAAATTAGCAAGTCCTAAAATTAATAGCACTCCAGAAGACAATGCAGCTCCTGCAACTCCTGCAACAACTGCAAACGTCGTAATTATACCATCTAACCCACCATAAACAAGGCTCTTAAGATATCTTCCTTCAGAATGATGATGTTCATCAGTTTTTCTAACATTTTTATAAGAATGAGCTTTTATCATAGCATTAATATCTTTTTTCTTATAAGCTAATCTCGCCTCTTTTAAAC
>JBBSXX010000093.1:0-2018 GCA_038045565.1 Nanobdellota archaeon | reverse complement strand
GGACTTCCAACAACAATTAAAGCATTTAACTCTCCATTTTGTATAAATGGTTTTAGAAAGTCACTTCCACTCTCTTCAAGTTTAGAACTTTCCTTAAAATCCCCAATTTTAAGAAAAAAAGAATCTGAATTAACCTTATAGAATTTAGCAATAGTTCCATTGATATTTTCAGTTTTTGAAACAGAGATTATTTTAGCTTTCTCTAACAACCGAGTATAATAATAGACATTTTGCTCATGAATTTTAAGCTTTTTAGCTATCTGTTTTGGATACATTTCATTTTCTCTCAAAACCCTTAAAATATTCAGAGAAACTTCATTGTTTAAACTACCAATATCAGTTTGTTTTAATTCTTGAGTTTTAATCATTAAACTCTTCCCATTTTGATTTTTGACTATTTTCATAAGAATAAAGAGAAACTACCTTTTATAAATCTTTTCATAACACTATTAAAAATATCTTAAAAACACTTATATACGACATAATATTAAATTTCTTCATGGAAACAAAACAATCAGATAAAAAATCTTTACAAGAAGTAATAAATCAGTTTGATTTAGGAAATGTAAAAGAATTTTCAGGTATGAATGATGGAATCGTAAACATTTCTTACAATGTTAAGACAACAAGAGGAAATTTCATAGTTCAAAGACTAAGTGAAATATTTGATGAAAGAACAATTCAAGACTATAATGAAGTTCAAAGTTATCTAAGAACAAATGGGATTAATGTTCCAGTTTTACTTCCATCAATCTATGGTAAGCCATTCCATAGAAACTCTCATTTATGGAGAATTTTTGAGTATATACCTAATGAAGCTCTAACTGAAATAAATCCAGAAACAGCACTTGAAACTGGAAAAGTATTGGGAAGATTTCATAGGCTAATGAAAGGATATAGATTTAAGCCAAGATTTAGTCTTGAAGGTTTTCATGATACAGAAGGGTATCTAAAAAAATTAAAAGAATGTTATGAATCTAATGAAGAAAAAGCCAAAAAAGTTAAGGATGAATATAATTTCATAAATTCAAGAATAAAATCTCATAAAATTCCCAAAGGATTAGGAATAACAATTATTCATGGAGACCCAAATCTAGGTAATTTCTTATTTAAAGATAATAAGGTAGTTTCGATGTTAGACCTTGATACTCTAATGGAAGCTTCTGAACTAATTGATTTAGGAGATGCATTTAGAAGCTGGTCTCAAACAAAGGATAATAAATTTAATCCTAATATTTTTTATAGTTCTCTTGAAGGGTATAAATCAGAAAATCCAATAAGTTATGATGAATCTCAAGTATATTCAGCAACAGGATTTATAACTCTAGAATTAGCTGCTAGATTTTTAACAGATTATTTTGAAGAAAGTTATTTTCAATGGGATTCAAATAGATTTTCAAGTAGTGCAGAGCACAATTTAGCAAGAACAAAAAAAACAGTAAATTATTACAATCAACTTTCAAAAGAATTTGCAAAAAGGAGTCATTTCGGATAAAATGAAACCTCCAAGTAGAGATAAAAAAGTAATTAGAAAAGTAACAAAAATAATTAATGAAATGTTCGAATATAGAGAATACTCTCCAGATGGAACTAGAAAACAAAGAGGAGATCCATCAGTGCCCATTATTCCCAGTGAACAGAAAGAATATTTCAGGGCAGGAATTAATTTCCTATGTTTTGTAGCTGAAAATTATTCTCCTCCAGAAGAAGATGAAGAAAGAGAAAATTACAAAATATTATATTTAATAGATTAAAATCTTACCATTTCCCTTTTTCTTTTGGATAATCATGCCATATTCTTGCACTAATTACATCACAAATATGAACAAATGCAGCTAAAGGCAATTGAGCTCTTTTATGTGGATCATAATCCTCGCCTTCACCTTCAACATATTTTAATGCATTTTCTTGTTCACTAGTTAATTCAAAACCATATTTATTAATTAAATCAAATTTAAAATTCTTAATTTTATTTTCATCTTTAACACCATTTTCATTTTCAAGTCCCAATTTTTTAT
>JBBSXX010000092.1:0-10042 GCA_038045565.1 Nanobdellota archaeon | reverse complement strand
ATCTTATTCTCCTTGGATTTTATAAAATTAATACAGGATTTTATCATAGAAATCTTGACAATCATCTTTAAACATAAGATTTTTTATAAATATCTCGAAATATTATATAATTCAAGAAAATTAATTTGATATAATTTTAGAAACTGGATGTTTTAGTTATTTACATTAAAAATATTGGGAAAACCTCAGCTTTATCATGAAACTGATCTTCAACTACTGCTTGAAAACATGCATTTAAATTACCATTTTCATCACAATTATTCTCCATTTTTAAAGATAATCCACGAAGAGTATCATCTGATTCTATAACTCCAACTCCACTTCTAACTGCAACCCATTTACCCCTATAATTTTCTAAAAGGAAATCTTTAATGTGATAGGAATAATCTTGATGATTGGGTTTATCTGAATTTGATATTCGTTCTTGATTTTCCATTTATTTATATCAAATTAAAGAATATATAAAGTTATTGGAAATTTTAGATTTTTCCAACGGAATATAATATTATTGTGAGTTGAAGAAAAAAGTCATGAAATGTAGGAAAGAAGAAATGCAATTCTGAAAACTAAGCAAACTTTGGATTATAAATTAGAATAGCTCTTTTGTTCTATAATCTTTATGAATTACTTTTAAAGAACAAATTAACTTAACACGTATAACCATAAAAATCTTTATATATAAGCTTTCTTGATAGATATTATCTTAAAAAAGAGGCAAAAAAAGAAATGGTAACTAGGATTGAAATTCAGAATGCTTTGAATGGGAAAGATGATTACACTAAACTTGATGTTTTAAACCGGGCTTTAAGAAATGCTGATAGTTTAGATGTTAAAAAATTTATTCTTTTGAATCTTGCTACGATAAATGAAGCAAGGACTTTTTTTAAGGATGCTGCTAAAAATATAGATTCTGCTGCTGAAATGTCCTTAACATTTAAGGAAAAGATGGATTATTATATGAAAGAGACAGAGCTTTTGATTAAAGCTAGTGATTTTGTGTTAGCTGATAAAATATTCTTGAAAGCTTTGGATTGCGGTAATCGTGTTGAGCAGGCTTCTATGAAACCTAAATATCTTGAATTTTATAGGAATTTTGCTGATAAACTTGAGAAAGAGGGAAAAAGCAGAAAAGCACTTGAATTTTATGAGAAAATGTTTTCAATGGATCTTTCTTATGAAGAAAAATCAGCTATTAAGGAAAAAATACTTAAGATTTACGAAAAGGTTGGAAGAATAAGAGATTACAACTCGTTCAAGTCAAGAGAGATTAAAAGACCTGAAGATAATGTTAGAAAGATTAATCCTGGAAGTTTTGAAGATTTGGGAATTGAAGGGTTTTAAAAATTTGTTTTAACAAGTTTAAAACTTGATTAATATTTTTTAGTATGAAATTGGAAAAATGAAACTAACTAAACTACCAAAAGAATGGGAGAATCATGCAAAGTGGCAATATATGGCTTTTTTTCTAGATACAATTCTTCCTTCCTTAAAATTTATGAAAGAGAAAGGAAATTCTTCTCCACAAGGAATGACTCACAAAAAATGGAAGAGTACTTAGATGATATGGAAAGTGGATTTAAACTAGCTGAGCTTAAGGCTGATCATAAAAACCTTACAGCAAAACAGGAAATACAAATAGAAAGAAGTTTTGATTTGTTCAAGAAACACTTCTTTAATTTGTGGGACTAATTATTATCAACAAATTAATTCATTATTGACTTAATGAAAAATGGCTTATAGAAAGCTTTTTAAAGACTTTAACACATTCTTTTGTGTTAGAAATCATATAGGATGTTACTATTAACCTATATTATTATTCATACTCACATTCACCTTTTATTTTAAGGTAAAATACCGAGCAATTGGTAAGTATATAGTGATATTCTAAAATTTCTAATTTAAAATAAAAACCCATGGTTTTTATTAAACAACCTAAATTACAGGAGGTAAAACTGTTAAAATGGCAAAAATAAGTCCAGTATCGATAAAATATATGATACACGCAAAGTTCGAAGCTATCGGGCCTGTAGAAAAGCCTGATGTAATTGGAGCTATATTTGGGCAGACTGAAGGGCTTTTAGGAGCTGAGTTAGAAATAAGGGATCTTCAAAAAGAAGGTAAAATTGGTAGAATTGAAGTTGAAACTGAAAGCGCAAATGGAAAAACTACTGGTAAAATACATATTCCTACAGCTCTAGACCAATCTGAAACTAGTTTGATAGCAGCTGCTATTGAAACTATAGAAAAGATAGGCCCTACAGAAGCTAAAATAGTAGTTGAGAAAATTGAAGATGTCAGAGGAAATAAGAGAGATTACATTATTGAAAGAGCTAAAAGACTTCTTGAGGGATTTGACGGAAGTACAAATTCAAGAGAAATTTCTGATATGCTTAGATCTGCATCAAGAACTTCAAAACTAATTGAATATGGTGAAGACAAACTCCCATGCGGAGATCTTTCAGGAGAAGAAATTATTGTTGTAGAAGGAAGAGCAGATGTTGTAAATTTACTAGAAAATAGAGTTTACAATGTTATAAGTATGAATGGTACTAAACTTCCTAAGACTATAATTGATCTTAGTAAAGAAAAGCAAATCACCTTGTTTTTAGATGGGGATCGTGGAGGAAAACTTATTGCGAAGAATGTAATTGAAAACGCTGAAGTTGATTTCATTGTATTTGCTCCAGACGGAAAAGAAGTTGAAGAACTTAATGGAAAAGAAATATTAGCAAGTTTAAGAAAGAAAATTCCTGCAAAGGAATTTTCCTCTTATTCTTCTAGGTCTGATGATAGAGAGAGATATGAAAATAGAACTAGAAGTTATGAGAGAAGAGATGATAGACGAGATTTTGTAAGAGATAATAGATATGAAAATGAACCTTTAGAAAAGGTTCCCAAAAATAACTATGAACCCTTAGAAAAAGTTTCCAAATATAATTCTGGTGAAGAAGAACATGCTGAAGAAAAAGAATCTAAACCTGTTGAAAAAGTTTCTATAGATAAGGCAAAATTAAGACCTATTTTATTGAAAGAGGTTGCGAATTCAAAAAAAGCTTATTTTCTAGATCAAAGTTTAAATGTTGTAAAGAAAATTCCTAAAACAAATATATTAAAAGAAATTTCAAGAGTAAGGGGCGCTGTTGTATTAGCAATTGATGGAAAAGCAACAAGCCAGATAGCATCTGCTGCTAAAAGAATTGGAATACAATATATTGCAGCAAATACTTTTGCAGAAAATGAAGAAGATATAGAATATATTAGTTTCTAAATTTAGGTAACAAATTCACAAAGTTTATTTAATTTTAAATGTAAAATTGTTAATTATTTTTTAAATTTTAAGATAATTATAGGTAACAATACTAATGGGGTTTGCTTAATATCATTTAATATTAAAATTATAAATGTAAAACCTTAAATTAGTTATAATTTAATGGCACCAAAAATTAATAATTTTTTAGTGTTTTTCTCTAATGGAAAATTTCTATTGAATGTTAAATATATGTTAATAAAACATAACTTCAAGATGTTAAGGTCTTGGCTTAGAGTTGTTCACTTTTCAGTTTCTATTAATCCTAAAAAAAATCCTCTATCTTTAGACTTCAAGATAGAATATCTTGATAGTGCTCAAGAATTTCATTCTTGACATAGAGGTTTAATCATGTAGAGTATTTTTTTGGGAACCAAAAAACCCTACGAACAAACCACACACTAAAGTGTGTGGTATAACTAAGAGGGTTTTGTGATCTTCATCTAAAAATGTTTGTCACAAACATTTTTAAACAATTTATCCTTCTTGATTAAATGGAAAAGAGATGGAATAAATCGATAATTCTATTGGTTATTGTGGGGGTTATTGCGATAGCTGCTGTTTATTTTACTTTTTTTTATTCTGTAAAATGCAAAGATATAGCATGTTGGGAGACAAAAATGAATAAATGTTCTAAAGCTAATTATATTAATGAGAAAAATGATGTAATATGGAGCTATAGTATAAATGGTAAAAAATCTGGAAGTTGTGAAATTAATGTTGAACTTGTTGAAATAAAGAAAGGTCTTGTAAGTACAAAAGTTTTAGAGGGAAAAAATATGAATTGCAGACTTCCTCTTGGGGCTATTAATTCTCCCGAATCTAACATTAATTTATGTAATGGCATTCTGAAAGAGGAAATGCAGGCATTAATAATAACTAAACTTCATGAATATATTGTACAGAATCTTGGACAGATAAATGAGAATATTTTAAGCCCGATTGGGGGAAGCGGAGTTACAAATTCTTTAAATCAGACTTCAAGTAATTCGACTAATTCTAGTGGGTAAGATTATCTTCTCTTGAATTTAAAATTGCCTGTTGAGAGTTAACTATTGGATTTTCATTTCTATCTTGAATTTTATTTTCTGATAAAGAATATACTCCTGCAGTTAAAGCTAAAGATGCTGCTACAAGACCTAAAGCTAAAGTTCTCTTGAAGGTTTTACTTCTGTTTTTAATTGTTTTAGGAATTCTTGCTGATTCTTTAACTCCTGTCAAATCTCTTCCTAAATCAATTGCATATCCAGCAAAAAATCCATTAAATGTAGCAAGTCCTGCACTTACAACTGATGCCAAAGCTATTTCTTTAAAATCTCTCGATCCTGATAACATGTATAATGGAGGGCATATAGCTAATGTAAATAATCCCCCATATAACGAATCTGTAATTCCCTGAACTTTATTACTTGATTCATCATTCACATTTAACATGCTTCTCCAACTATCTCTTCCTTTAGCAAATAAATAACCTGTTCCGAGATATGTTAAACCTGCTGTATATAATCTTGCATTCATTGAAACTTCTGGAGACATTCCCACTATCTGGGTTTCAAATGCGGCAAAAATTGGTGTTGATTCTGTTAATCCTGAGGTAGAATCCACTAAATAATATTTGCCAAATTTCTGAATTTTACTCAGCAAGGTATTATTTTGTTGTTTATCTCTTTCCATTTTAAAGGGTTGATACTCCTTTTAATTTTGGAGGAATAAAATATCTGATTCTTACATTTCCAGCATCATAAGTTTCATTTACTTTGTCTAATGGCATACTTTTATAAAACGGACCATTAGCTCCGTCTCTATGGGCGACTAAAATAGGATTTTGGTTAACAATGACTCCAAGGTGGATTATGTTTTTCCCTATATTTTCCCATGCCACCAAACAACCAGTTTTTGGTTCAGGAATTTCTTCCATGCTTTCTATATAATCTGTATGGTCCATACCTAGGGGAAAATTTCCATCTAATCCTCTACCATAAATGAAATCATCAGTTGGCTGTTCACCAACTAAGAATAATGCTGTTCCAATACAATTAGAAGCTCCACCTCTTCCCATAATAGCCCTTCTATTATTGTTAATCCTTGAGTAGAACTCTCTATTATTTTTTTCTGTCATTTTATTTAAAATTTATAATAAGCCCTATTTTTAAATCTATCTTGTTACCACTCATTAGTCCTATAAAAGGAAAGTCTTATAAATTAATTTGGAATTGAGAATATATGGAAAAAAGGCAATTTATTAATGTTTTAGATGAACAAGGTAGATTTTTGGAATTAAAGGCTTCGCCTGCTAACGAAAGTTCTCAGCAAGATAGTCACACGACGTCATATTTACGTTTAAGAAGAGAGTATCAAAATGGGGGTTTTGCATTAGGATTAGGCAATGAAACTGATCATCAAAAACCTGAAAATTTAATAATAGCTTATGATCTTGATGGAACTTTATATGATTTTGGAAAGATTTGTTTTTCAGTTGATCAAGTAATAAGGAGAGAGCTAGGGTATCCAGATATAACATCTGAATTTTATGTTTCTGAATTTCAGTCAAGAGATTGGAATAAGTTTTACAGAGATTTAGGTATAAGAGATGACGATTTGGAAAAAGTCATAGAAATGTTTATTGAAAGATTTAAAGCTACTGAATCCCCGAAATTAATTCCTGGAGCTAGAGAAGCTTTAAGGAGAACTGAAGAAGCTATAGGACATAATAATATATTTATTATAACGAATGAAACAACAGAAGGAGTTAGAAAAAGATTTGAAAGAGATAATTTAATACACTATATTGATAGGGTTGATAATCCTATGCAGGGTAAAGCTAATGAATTATACAAATTAGCTATGTGTAATGGAAATGAGGGTAAAAGAGTGGTTTATATTGGAGATTTAGTTTCTGATGGAGAAGATTGTTTGAAAGCTAGGAAAGCTGGAGCTAAAAATTTAAGATTTTATGGTATAACTCATGGATATGCTATGAATCCTAGAGAAAAAATGTTAGAATTCGTTGCTAGAAATGCTAATTTTGCAGAAACATTAAATAGTTTGGATGAGATAGATAGAATATGGAAGGGAAGATAATTGCAGTTATTGGAGGACCTGGAACAGGGAAGAGTTTTCTAGTTGAAAAATTAGCTGAGAAGTTAAATGCTGTTAAGATTATTGAAGATGTTAATGAAATACCTTCTGAAATAATCGAACATTTTAAAAATGATACTGGAGCTGTAGAAATTCTTTTATGGTTTAGAAATAAATGTATAAAAGATATGGAGAAAGCTCTTGAATTGAAAAATCATGGAAAGACAGTTGTAATGGACACTTACTGGATTTCAAATGAATTACATATTACAACAATGGTTTCTGGATTTATACAAAAAGTATTAATGGAACAGGCTAAGATAGACAGAGAATACTTGCCTAAGCCGGATAAAGTAATATTATTAGATGCTTCTGAAGAAAAAATAAAACAAATGACTTTAGAAAGAGGAAGAGATTTTGATATTAATGAAGAATTCTTGCAGAGAAATATTTCTATAAGAAATGCTCATAGAAGACATTATAATGAAAATAAGGAAGAGTATATTTATGTTAATAGAGATGATTTAGATTTTGAAAAAGAAGAGGATTTAAATGAAGTTATTGAAATGATTAAGAGTAAAATAGTTTGATTAAATTTTTAAAATTATATATGATATACTATTCATGGAAAATTCAATTTTAAAGGCGAATCAATGGTCAGAAGAAGTTTGGAGTAGAGCAGTTCAAAGTTGGGAAGAACGAAATCAAGACCATAACTATCGAGATATCGTAGCAAGACCAGGAATTTTCAAAGCATTAAAATCAATTAAAAAGATAAAAAATGGAAAATTTTTAGATATTGGTTGTGGCGAAGGAGTTGAAACTTTTTATATAAGAGATAAATTATCCCAAATAGGCAATTCTGGAGTTATGTATGGTTATGATCCAGAAAGCGAATTCATTAGTATTGCAAAAACTACAAATAACTCCCAAGCTTCAATTCCGATAACTTTTGGGAATAATTCAATAGACCAATTTTTACAAAGATATAACTTACAAAATGAAATAGATATAGTTACATCCATTTTTGTTTTGCAGGATGTTGCAGACATTCAAAAATATTTAGAAGATATTAATAAAGTATTAAATCACGAAGGAGTGGGAATTTTTTTATTAGTTCATCCTCTTTTTGGAGAATCAATGAAAAATAAGAATGTTTTAAGAATTAACAGGACGTTAAACTCCTTAAACACAGATAAATCCTGGAGGTTCGCTGGAGAATATCCTATTGTTGAAGAAAATGGAAAAACTTTCTTTGTTCCTTATTTTCATAGGACCATAGAAGATTATAAAAAATATTTTAGTAAGTATTTTAAAAAAATTGATTTTATTGAACTCAAACCAACGAAAGACAAAATAAAACTTTGTGGAAAAGAACATAAATCTCCATTTTATAATCATATTGGAAATGTATATTACCCAGAAATTATTAAGATGAAATCATCTTTGATTATTATAGCTAAAAAATAGTTTTAAGATTATTTAACAAGCTTTTAATTTTTAATTCTTAAGATAGTAAAATTTATAAACTATAGTTACACTATAGTAAGATGGTAACTAGTATTCAACTAAATGAGGGCGTTAAGAAAGAACTTGACAGACTTAAGACTGAGAAAGAAACATATGAAGATGTAATTTTAAACCTAATGAAACTTGCTGAGAAACATAAAAGAGAACAAGAACAATTATTAATTGAAGGCTACAAAGAAATGGCTGAAGAGAGCTTAAGAATAGCAAAAGAATGGGAAGGCACTTTAATGGATGGTTTGGATAAGAATGAAAAATGGAACACATTATAAGAGGGGAAATTGTTTTAGCAAATTTAGAACCTGTTAAAGGATCAGAACAAGGAGGAACTAGGCCTGTTTTGATAATCCAAAATAATATTGGTAATAAATATAGCACTACTACAATAATTGCTCCTATAACTTCGAGTATAATGAAACAAGAATATCCTACAAATGTAATAATAAAAAAAGAAGAATCTAAATTAAAGGTAGATTCTACAATTTTGTTAAATCAGATAAGAGCAATTGATAAATCTAGAATTTCAAAAAAAATTTCTTTTGTAGATTCATTCATTATGAGAAAAGTAGATTTAGCTATAAAGATAAGTTTAGGATTAACTAATTTAGATTAACAAGCTTTTTAATATTAGTATCCTATAATAAATCATGGCTGTGATATTTGGCCCTTCGGGCCTTGGAGGAATTAAAGAAGCTGTTTCTAATTTGGAAAGTTATAGTAAACTTGGAATTAAAGCTTGTGAACTGGCATTTACTTATGGAGTTTATGTTAAAGAAGAAAAAGACATCAAGGCAATAAGAGAAGCTGCTGAGAAATATGGAATTAAATTAAGCATTCATGCTCAATACTGGGTTAACCTTAATTCTGCTGAGAAAGAAAAAGTTGAGGCAACAAAAAAGAGAATTATGGATTGTTTGAGAGTTGGCGAGAAGTTAGGATGTTATGCTGTTGTTGTTCATCCTGGTTATTATGGGAAAATGGACAGAAATCTTAGTTATGATAATATAAAAGAAAGAGTTCTTGAGTTAATGGAAGAGATTAAGAAAAATAAATGGAAAATTAAACTTTGTTTGGAAACTATGGGAAAAGTTAATGTTTTTGGGACAGTTGATGAGATAAAACGATTAGTTAAAGAAACTAAATGTAGTTTCTGTGTGGATTTTGCTCATTTAAAAGCTAGATCTAATGGAAAGATGAGCTATAAGGAAATGGTTAAGGAGTTTTCTGAGTTCAAAGACTGGCATTGTCATTTCTCCGGTATTGTTTATGGTGATAAAGGAGAGAAACATCATATTTTAACACCTAAGTCTGAACTTGAAGAACTTTTAAAGGAATTAAAAAATGTTAAGAATAAGTGCGATATTACGATAATTAATGAATCTCCTGATCCTGTTAAAGATTCTGTTTTGAGTTTGAGAGTTTGGAAAGAGGTTGGTTAACTAAATTTATAGTTGACAATCTAAAACAAACTCCCTTGTAATATAAAATGTTCTTGAAACAACTTTTTTAAGATGATGAGAAATTGATTTTTTATTTCCAATTGCTATATAAATAACTTTTTTACCAAAATTTATAGCTGAGTTTACTGCTCCAGAAAAATCTCCATCATTTGAAATAAGATAGGCTTCATCATAAATTGATTTTTGTGCATCTAAGGCTAAATCTAAAGCTAAATTAACATCGCTAGCTTTTTCTATATAGTATATCTCACCATCTCTTTTTCTTTTTTCTAATCTTCCAAAGATAATATTTAAATTATCTATTTTTCTTAACTTTTCAAAAAAGCTTTGCTGTTCTGCATACATTTTTGGGTTATTTAACTGCTCAATTGGAGCTATGTAATAATTTATCTTTATTAATTCATTTTTATCAGTAAGTTTTCTACAAAATTTTTCTAAATCAATTTTTAAGTTAAATGTCTTTTTTACAGAAAAATAGAAGTTACTTCCATCAATATAAATTACAATCTTTTCCTTACTAGAAACCTCTTTCATTTGAAAAACATAGGATCCTTACAGATCCTATGGACTTAATTAATAATTGTAAATATTTAGTTATTATAAATGTTTCGGCAGATTAGGCATTGCGTCAGAATAGCCCATAATAATTCCATTTTCTTAAATTATGAAT
>JBBSXX010000091.1:0-7753 GCA_038045565.1 Nanobdellota archaeon | reverse complement strand
GAAAATTGTCCTTCACTTCCAAAAACATAATTATCCTTTCCAGTCCTAGCAATATCTAAAAATATTGATTTCACACCTTTAATTCCTTTAAACAATCTAACTTGACCTTCAATTTTTTTTGCTTTATGTCTTTCATCTAATTCTGGAATTATAGATTTAATATCTTCTTCTTGTTCTCTAACATATTCAAGTAGTCTTTTAGGCCCAGTTGCCTGAAAATATTTAATCTCTCCAACTAAAACATAACTTGCTAATCCTTTTTCAAGTAATAATTTAAGAGAATTATATGCAGAGGATCTATCAATTTTGGCTATCTTAGAAATTCTTCCTGCTTTAAGAGAACCATTATCATTCAAAACAAGATAAACCTTAATCTCATTTCCACTTAATCCCAGTTTCTCAAGAGCCTTAACAATTTTCTCATTTGTCATTTTAATTTATTTTTTAATTTAAGTACCAAAATATCTATCTCCAAAATCACCTAATCCTGGGATAATATATGCCTTTGAATTTAATTTTTTATCAATAACTCCAGTAATTATCCTAACTTTAGGAAATTCTTTATTCAGCTTTTTTATTCCTTCAGGACAAGAAATCAGATTAATAAAAATTATTTTATCTTCTTTAATGCCTTTTTCTTTTAAAACTTCTATCGCTTTGCAAACACTTCCTCCAGTAGCAAGCATTGGATCTAATAATAAAATAAATCTCCCAGAAACATCTCTAGGAAGTTTTGAATAAATCAAATTAGGTTTTGCAATCTCTTCATCTCTTTGTATAAGAATTTTGCCTATCCTTATTTTCTTACAAACCTCTCTTAATGCCTTTTCCATCGCTTCTCCTGCCCTCATTATTGATACTCCACATATTTTTCCTCTAAACTTTGTCCCCATAAACAAAGAATTTGTAGGAGTAACTATCTTTTTAATCTCAACAGGTAGAAGATTTAACGCTTCTTCAACTAATATTCTTATTATTCTATCAGAATAAAATATAAAATCATCTCTTTCTGTATTTTTATCCCTGATTATAGTATATAATGCCTTTAATTGATCTGTTTGTTTTAACAAAATTGCCTTCATTTTATTATACTCCCAACAAAATCATCCCCATTTAAGTATTTCTCAAAATTTTCCAGATTTTTACCATTCATTATAGCAACTTCCATTTTTAATTTCTGAGCTTCTTTTGAAGCTATTGGGTCAAAGGGTGCATTTAAACCAGGATCCCACTTATTTCCCACAATCTTTCTAAAATCTTTCCAACTTATCTTTTTTATTATTTTTGCATTGGGAAATTTTTTTGGATCTTTATCATATATATAATTTATATTTGATAAATTAACAAGCTTTTTAGCATTGAAGTTCTTAGCAAGTAAAACAGCATCATAATCTGTGCTAAATCCTGGTTTCCAACCAGATGCGACTAAAATTTTTTCTTTAAATTTTATTTTTTCAGTTGGATTTTTAATTATTTTTGGATGAGCATAATCTCTAAAAATAGTTCTTATAAGATGGGCATTAATTCTTGTTGCATGAATTCCTATCCAATCTAAATCATCCCTATTTAAGTTTGCAATTTCTTTTGCAGCATTTTGATAGTTTCTTGCTGTTCTTCCTCCACCACAGATAACTATAAACTTCATATCCTTTTGCAAATATTTTAAAATTACTTTTCTAAACTCTTTAAGAAAATTAATATCTATATTTTCCTGAACAATTAAAGAACCCCCTAAAGAGATAACAACTATTTGTTTTTCCATATGTTTCATTATAAATAACCATAGCTATTTAAGTTTTACTAGCTGTTGTAGATTTTTAGTCTACAATTTATTAACTTTCAAGTTTCCCATAAGTTTCTAAAAAATTTTCTAATCCTTGATTTATAGATAAAGTGTACTCTCTATTCATTTCTAAGATTACCTTTACTCTATCTTTATCTAAAAATCCCCCTGAATGATACATTGGAATAACTGGATCTCGGAAAAAAATTTCTGCAGCCCCACTATTGTAAATCCCAATTGCTAATTCTAAAGGTATTTTCGCAAGCAACTCCTTTTCCTTACTATCTAAAGGTACAATTCTACCTTGAGAATCTGTAATTTTTAAGCTAATTGGTTCACAAGAATCTTTACCTTCTTCAGTAAGATGGTTTATAGGTATATTAAATTTCAAATGGTACTTGAATTTATGTTCATCTAAAGTCACACTACCTGCATATTCTATTCCATATTCTAGTTGTGTCACGTCTACTTTTACTTGGATTTTATCTCTATTCATTTCATTTATACCTCCATTCTAAACATTTCATAACTTGAGTGTATATAAAAAAGTGTTGAAGAGTTTTCTACAACAGAATTTTAAGTAGTTCTTTTTATCTTATTTTTTAATGGAAACACAAAACCAAACAGAAAGAAGCGAAGCAGAATGGAAAGAGTTGCAAGAAAGAATAAGGAGAGTAGAAAGAGAACTCCTTGACAAACACAGAGACTGGCCGCAAGCCAAAGCAAACTTCCTTGCAAGAAGACTGCTCTGCCTCGCTTAAACAAAAAACTGAAAGAAAAATCACAACTCACAAATCATAATAGGAGATACCTTAGTAAAAACGAATGAAAGGAGGAAAATGAAAATGGAAAGCGAAAGAAACGGAAAAGCAACACTAGTAATAACTTACAATTCAGTTGAAGGTTATCCTTCTGGAACTTACAATGGAAAAAATGGTCCAGTTGTAGTTCACAGTAATGGAAACGCAAAGACTTGGGGAAGAGAAGAAGCTGAAGGAAAATTAGGCCAAATCATGCATGGACTTTATGGAAAAGTAGATCAAGATGATGTAAAACAAATCTACCTTTATGTAGGTTTATATGCAAAAGATGGGGCTCTAAGAGCTGCAAGCAATATAGCAGGAAATGGAAAAAAACTAACATTAGTGGCCTGCGGTTGTGATAGAAGTGAAAAAAGTCATACAGCTGAAAGAATAGGAGCACCAATAATTTGGTCGGAATGTGGAGGACTTCACACTCTTAATAAAATTGTAAGTGAAGAACTTACAAAGTAATTAACTTAAAAGGAAGGAAAAGAGGTGACTTCTTTCTTTTTCTTTTTTATACAAACGAATGTCCTAATATCTTTTTGATAAAATCTTCTATTTCTTTTATTCTTTCTTTATTCAGAGAAATTTGTAAGCCATAGGGTGCAGGTTTTGTTATCAACAATCTTTCTTTAATTAATTCTTTTGCTATTTTATCTATATCTTTACCAAGATGGGAAGGAAATCCTCTTCGTATCGTGTCAAAAGGGGTATGAACTCCCCCAATCACTTTTTTTCTTCTCAAATGATATAAAATTGTTGCCTTTATTTCATTATCACCAAAATCCATTGCATTAGATAATTTTACTATATTTAAATATTGCTATATTTGTAATATAAAAACATAAATAGAAACATTTAAATAGATAAATAATAATTAAAATAAATGACAAATGAAACAATATTCATAGGAGTCTTTGGAAATAATCCTATTATGAAAGTTTTAGATTTTCTTATAACATACCAATTATTTGATTATCCTTTAACTGAAATTGCTAAAAATTCAAGAGTTAGTTACTCCACTCTTCAAACATTTTGGAGTAATCTAGAAAGAAATAAAATAGTAGTCAAAACAAGAAGGGTTGGAAAATCAGATTTATATAAGTTAAATACAAAAAATCCTGCTGTTCAGCAATTAATAAAACTTGATTGGAATTTAATGAAAGGTGTTGAAGAGGTTTTTATTTAATAAAATCACATTCCCAAATATCTTAACATTCCTGGCCTTGGCTCATAAATAACTCCTTGTTCTAAAGCTTTTTTTATTTCATTATTTATTATATCAGCTGAAAAAGTTTTAAGATCAATAATTAATTTTTCATTGCTTATTCCATCAGGTTCAGCTTCTTTAATTTTAGTTATTATCTGATCAGAAACTTCTATAACTATTTTATTATCAACAATCTTAATAGGTTGTTTTTCAAATTCCAGCTTCCTAACAAGCAAGTATCTCGAATCTTGCTTCTTTATTATTTCAGGATTTATATACATCTCATCATTATACTGTCTTAACAAACCAATAACTAAAACAGTATCTCCCTGAGTCAAATCAATAAATTTATCAACATCATCTCCAAAAATCTTTATCCTAATTTGTCCAGAAGCATCATCAATAGTCAAGCTTACATATTTTTTTTCAGCAGAACTATATTTTTCAACTATATTTGCAACAATATTGACTCTGCTTACTTGTTTATTCTCTATCTCCATGCCCATAAATCTATCGTTATCAATTATAGGCTTTCCTAAGAAAATCTCCCCTATTTTTAATTTATAGGCAACTTGCCTTTTAAAATCCGCCATATTAAACCCTTTTTGAAAACCTTTTCTAAAGGTTTATTTTTATATAAAACCTTTATCCGAAAAATACTATTTAAAGTTTATTGCTACAAACTTTAAGCCAAGAAAACTTTATGTTTTCTGAGCCCAAAGAATCTTTGATTCTTTTGGCCACAAAAATCTTTAATTTTTGATGTTTAAAGCTTTATTTAGTATAAAATATAATGAAAAAATATCTTAAATTATAATACAAATGTAAGGATATTAACTAAGTTCAACCCAGCCTCTGAAGATACCCCTTTTTAGGTGAAAAGATATCTCCTGAAATAGATAATTTATCTAATGCCTCTTCAACATCTTTCTTGTCAATCTTCCCTTCCATTTCATTATAAATCTCTTCAATAGGAATTAACTTTCCAAGCCTAGACTCTAATCGAAAAATAGCATCTTTAACCTCTATAATTTTTCCTCTTTTACTTGAAGTAACCCCTGTAACAATTTTATCTATATCAAAACTCTTTGTTTCATAATCATATCCTGCCTGCATTAAATAATATTTCATTAATGTAATTGCTCTTTCAGCATCAGGCTTATCAACTGTATTTGATAATCTAGTTTTTGCACTTGCCTCACTCAGTCTTACTAAAGCTTCTAACTGTCTAGCAGTTATCGGTATAGGTTTTAATGGACTATCCGATGTTGTAGGTGCATTTCTTAAGCTGACATAAAAATTTCTTATTTCATTAACTGCATCATCAGTAAGTTTGGGAGCTGTTTTTTGTTTTGCATATGCAATATATTTTCTAAAAAGTTCTGGTTCAATACTTCCCCTCAAAGTAGTATTTTGATATTCTTTTAAAACATGTGAAGCAATTGCATCATCTTTAACCTTATCAGGTAAGTCTCTTAACATAAATATAACATCGAATCTGTTCAATAGTGTAGGTGGAATATCAATCTGCTGTGCAATTGCTTGATATGGATCAAACCTTCCAAGTTTTGGATTTCCTGCAGCTAATACAGATGTTTCAGCTCTTAAACTAGCCTGAATATTAGCTTTAGATATTGTTACAGTTTGCTGTTCCATTGATTCGTGCATGGAGCTTCGGTCATTAGGATCCATTTTTTCAATTTCATCAATACAAACAATTCCTTTGTTAGAAAGAACCATAGCCCCCGCTTCTAAACTCCACCCTTTCAAAAATTCGTCTCTAACAACACTAGCGGTTAATCCTGCTCCTGAAGCTGATTTACCAACAACATATCTTCCTTTTGGAGCAATTTTAGAAATAAATTTTAATGTAACAGATTTAGCAACTCCTGGATCTCCAATCAACAATAAATGTATATCTCCCCTTGTAACAGTTCCATCAACTTTAAGTTTTCTCACACCCCCAAAAAGTTGCAATACTAAAGCCTGTTTAACCTCTTCATAACCATAAATACTGGGAGCAATATTTTCTGCAAGCTTTGTAAATATATTTGGATCTAAAGAAAGTTCTTTTATCTGCAATTCATCTTCTTCACTTATTTTCAAATCTTCATAACTCTCTTCCAAAGGAATTATATGATTAGCATCAACAGCTAAATCAAATCTTGTTGAAACATTTCCAGTAGGTAATGGAACAGGAATTTCATTTAAAATTCCTAAAACTTTTACTTTACTTCCAGGAGTAGTTCTCTCCTCCATTTTTGGATCAACTAAATCTTCTTTTAAAAAAACATTTAGTCTTCTAGGTTGCTCTCCTCCAACAAGACTCTCAGGACTTTCCTCAATTACAAGTCTTTGAGCATCAACCATCTGCTTACTTATAAGTTTAAAAAACCCTTTTCTTCCGCAAGAACATCTGCTAGGCTCTTTGAACTTTTTTTCAAGCTGTAAAACACTTATAATAGTCCCACATGAAGGGCATTCAAACTTAGCACTTACAACCTGCGGTCTAACATCAGAGGCTTGACGCACAATTCCCTCAATCCAAATAAAACTATTAAGATGTTTAGCTCTTATATTCCTAATTTTAACAAAAGTATTCTGAGGAAGATCTAAAAACCTTATTCTAGGATTTTTAACCAGTCCAAGCTCTGATAAAGCCAATTCAAGCAGTGTAAGCACTTCCTCGGGCTTATCTAATAATCTTTCAGATATTTCATGGGAAAATTCAGCAAGATCTGTAAAACGGATATAAATTATTTTCTCTGAAGACCTTAAAGCATCAGCTAAGTTTTTCTTATGAAAACTAAAAAAGTTCTTTGCCTCTGTTAAAAATTCCTCATTTTTTAAAGCCATACATCACCTCCCTAAATATGAATTATATGTGACTAAACTATTTATATTCATTTCTATTCATAAAAACACATAAAAAATAACAAATTGTAACGGAAAAGTAAGAAAAATAACTATTTTTCACATAAACTTTCCAAAAAATAAACCTGATTACCTAACCTTGCAAGGTTAACTTTTTCTGTTTTGGCAAATTGGCCTATAGTAATTCCTTTGCTTGGTATAGTATTTTTAACTCTAAAAACAACTCCCTGAACTTTTCCATGAACTTTTGTTTCATAGTAATGATTTTCATAATTATTACTAATAGCCATAATCCTTTGTAAATAAGGGACAATAACTCTTCTAACAATAGCTTCAGAAGTATGCTTAAATTCTGCTGAATTATAAAGAATCATAGCAGTATGTTTTCCTAAATCTTTATTAGAATCCATTAAAAGACAATAAAAATAATGTTTAAAAGAATTATGGTTATTTCTCTTTCATAACTTCCTTAATATGCTTATTAAGAATAACCATACTCTCGTCTAACTGCTCTTTATTTTTAGTTCCAGTACAAACTAATTTTCCATTGCTAAATAATAAGAAAGTAGCATTAGGTTCCATTAACTTGTAAACAAGTCCAGGGAATTGTTCTGGTTCATATTCTGTATTTTTAAGAGCTAAAGCTAAAAAATTAAGATTTAATTTTAAGTCTATACTTCCAGAAGCAACAATATTTTGAACAGTTATTTTAGGTTTGTCTGTAATTTTAACATTTATCCTTCTAAGCTGTTTTATTACCTGAGTAATAACTTCCTTAACCTGGGCTATTGATTTTGTTCCAGTACATACTAAATTTCCACTTGAAAAAACAAGCACAGCCGATTTAGGCTTCTTAATTCTAAGTACAAGTCCGGGAAATTGTTCCGGGTTATATTCAGTGTTTGTTTGAGTTCTTGCAAGTTTTGTCAAAGAAACAGGCTTTCCAAGAGAAGCAGTAGCAACGATATTTTGAACAGTAAGGTTACTTTTCATTTTAAATTCCGTTTTGGAAACCTTTCCTAAAGGTTTATCATATAGGGTTTATAAAGGCATTCCCTTTATAAAGCTTTTGCTTTATAA
>JBBSXX010000090.1:2919-3998 GCA_038045565.1 Nanobdellota archaeon | reverse complement strand
TAAATGCTCTATTAATTATGTTTATACCTGCTACCATTATAGTAGCATTGAAGACAGTATTTTCGGTGGCGACTTCTAGATAAAAAAATTAATGTATTTCATAAAAATATTTGAAAATAATAGCGAGAATTAATATAAATAATGTAATGATAAAACTAATTAATGATGGTTTAAATGTAATATTAAAATATAATGCTATAAATGATGCTGAAAAAATAAGGGCAAGTTCTGCAACTACCCCTCAAAATACTTCTACTGGTTTTTACCCATAATTAGTTTAAGTAAGTTACCTATATAATTTTATTTTATAGAAAATACCAATTTAAAATTAGTTTAAACGACTAGTAAGAATCAAATCTGTTTCTTGGCTCTTCTACTTCAACTCTTGGAGCTGCAATCTGAGCAAACTGAGGTGTTGCAATTACAATATTCTCTCCAAAGCCAGTTATACTGCCTTCCATAGCTTCAACTGTCTTCTTAACCTTTGAAATTGCTCTCTTAAGTTCTATCACATCCTTCTTTCTAAGTGTTTGAATGTCTATAATAGCTATTGTATATCCTTCCCTTAAGGAGTTTAGTATTTCATTAACATCTTCAAACTTCTTTAGAATAAATGGTCTTACGCTTACTTTTGATTTTTTCTCTTCTGAAGATAAATCAACTTCAATATAATCTTCATCTCTACTCTCTGAACCGAGAATATTTGAAAAACTCTTTTTTATTTTATTTATCACCATGAAAGAAATAATGTCGACCTATTTATAAAGATTTCTATTCTGCAAAAATTAGTTTATTTTATCGACGATCTCGCCCTTAATTCTTTCAATATTCTCTCTAATCCCTGCTTCTTGCTTCTCAATAGCATTCATTCTTAAAGAAAGCAAGTCTTTTTTTTCAGAAAGTTCTTTTTTCAATGAATCTTTATTTGATTTTACCATAACCTGGCCTATAACCTTGAAAACATCTCCTTTAGAGTTAGTTACCTCTTCAATAGCAGTCATAGTTTCACTTAATTCTATCTGAAAACTCTGCTTTTGCATCAATAAAGCTTGAAAATTCTGTTCTAGTACTTGTAATTC
>JBBSXX010000090.1:0-2819 GCA_038045565.1 Nanobdellota archaeon | reverse complement strand
TGGTTATGAATCCCGCAACCACTAAGCTTTGGACGCATCAATCTCCTAAGATTGTGCATCAATTAACTTAGATATACCTCGTTTTTTATTTAATTAATATTATTCTGCTTTTATTTTAACAACTGCAGATCTTGGCTTGTAAAATATTTTAGAGTTGCAATGAGGACATGTAAACCTCTTGTCTAATTTCTTAGAAGAAATTTCTTTTCCACATTTGAAACATTTGTAATCAGCCATTGTTTGAATAGTTTATTTTAGTTTAAAAATCTTATGGATTTTTAAGCCACAAAAACCTTTGGTTTTTGATGTTTAAATATTTATTTGTTTATTTTTACATAATATGCATTGTCTGTGAAGATTTTTCCACATTTATTACATTCCCATATTCCTGCAGATTTTCTCTTTACTCCAGGTTTTTTACAGAATGGGCAAATTTGTTTTTTTCTTTGTTTAGCTTCAACAGAAGCAAATTTACGACGAACATTTGTACCATATCCTGCTCTAAGCTTTCCTGATGCTTTTACTTTTTTTGTTCTTGCCATTTTAAGCTACTCTCTTATCTACTTCAAAAAATCCTGATTTGTTCATTATTTCTTGATCAATGCTATATTGAATCCAACCATATTCTTGATGATTTGAAAATATATCTACAAATGATCCTTTAGTAATCTTTAACTTGTTTAGTGTTTGATCGAATTCAATTTGAGATTTATCACTTCCATCAATTCTTGCAGATAATATTCTATAATCATCAAATTGTTTTATTATTCTTGGTTCTCCATTTAGTTCTGTATAAACCATAATTCCTTGTTGAGTATCAACTAAATCTCCTTCAATTAATGCTCTTAAATCTTCTCTTGATTCTATTTGTTGTATTTGTTTCATTTTGCATCTATATAATAATAGTTGAAAAGGATCATTTTTAAATTATTCTATAATATGGGGTCGCGCGGATTCGAACCGCGGCCACGAAGTCCCAAACCTCGAATACTAACCAGACTATACTACGACCCCATATTCGCTATGTTAAATTAAAAAAACAGTGCTTTTTAACTCTTCCTGTTATTCAGAATTGTTTAATAATATTTCTTCATCAAGAAATCTTTGATTTTTAATCCTCATTAGTCAATAATGAAAATTAAGTTTAAATTAGTTTATTTTAATTTTAGAAAGTAATTTGAGATATTATTTTTTAGCTGATTTCGCTGCAGGCTTTGCTGCTGCTTTTGCTACTGCCTTAGTTGCTGCTGGTGCTGCAGCTGCTGCTGGTTTCTTACCAGCCTCTGCTTTTGCAGATGTTCCAACCACTGCAGTTGGAGCTGGCATTGCTGCTGCCTTAGCTGCTTCTGCAGCTGTTTTTTCTTCTTCAGCTTTCTTTAATGCAGATTCTTGTTTTGCTTTAAACTGAGTAAAGAATTTATCAAGTTCTTTTTTCTTTTCATCACTGACTTGAGTTTTCTCTGACGCTATTTCATTATCATATTTGCCTTGAGTAACTTCCTTAGCAACTTCTTTTGCTGGCTTACTCTCAATTAATATTCCTAAACTTACACAAGTTCCTACAACTGTTTTAACTGCATTCTTTAAAGTTTTTTCAAGCATTCCGGGAAGTTTAATTTTAGCAACTGCAATAACTTCTTCTATAGCAACATTTGCAACTTTAACATTTTTATGATCTCCAGATCCTTTATCTAATTTGAATTCTTTTTTAAGAAGCTGAGATACGGGAGGTGTAGAAACATGAATCTTAAATGTTTTTGTAGAAGTATTAACATCTAATTCAACTGGAACTTTTGTGCCTTTGAATTGTTCAGTTGCTTTATTAACTTCTGATATTACCTTGCCCATATCAATTCCTAAGGGCCCAATCTTTTGAGCTATTGCAGGTCCGGGAGTCATTGCTCCACCTTCTACCATTAAATTAATCTTCATTCATCTCTCCTATTTGAATTTTCATTGTCTTCATTTTCTTCATTGTCTGCATCTTTTCCTCTCCTTATAACTTTAATGTTTTCTATTTTAATCGTTACCGGGATTGGAACAACTGCTCCCAATAATGATACTACTACTTCTCCTTTCTGTTTATCTATTCTTAAAACTTTTGCTTTTTCTTTTTTGAAAGGATCTGAAAGAATTTCTACAATATCATCTTTTTCTATATTCATAGCTTCTATATTAGGCTCAAGCATATTTTTTATTTCATCATAAGTTATTGTTTTACCGACAATACCTTTAACATAAGGAAGATTAAAACAAGCATCTTCAGCATGCTCTTTGTCTGGAGCTTCTAAAAGAATATATCCTCTAAGACCTAAGGGTTTTGCAACTGCATAAGCATTAATTGATTTTTTTAAGATATGCTCAGCTATCATATCCATAACTTTTTCTTCTTTGTTTGTTGTAACTTTTATTACAAATATACTCATATTTAATCTCCTACTCAAGATTTCACTCGGTGTTTAATAATTTTTTGTCTCGTGAAATCTCTCGCTACCCCTAAACCACTAGAAGTAGTAATTTTAATTATAAAATATGCTTTATTAAGTTTTCTATTTTAGAATTTTAATTGAAATTATCTAGGAAGTAGAAATTTCATCACAATTGAAATTAGAAAACCTACAAAACCAATGGCTATAATTCCTATTGCTGAAACTTTTGCAACTGTCATAACTTCTTCTCTTGTTGGTTTTTTTAGAACATGCCATACCCTAACACATTTCCTAAAAAATCCCATTAACCTATCTTTAATTTTAGGTTTTGAATTTGAATGATCCATAATTTAAAAAAACAGTAGGGGGTATTTAAATTTTCTTATTTAA
>JBBSXX010000089.1:0-2652 GCA_038045565.1 Nanobdellota archaeon | reverse complement strand
ATATTGCTAGGACTGGAAAGGATAATTATGTTTTTGGAAGTGAAGGACAATTTTCTGAAAGAATGGAAGATTTTGCTTATCAGTTTGATAAGTTAAAGAAGGAAAATAAAGTGCATACAAAAATGATAATAAGGAAGGGAAGAAAAGAAGTAGATAGTAAAACTTCTGAATATAGGTATTTAGAGAGTGTTTCTGAAAGTCCTGCTGTAACAAATATTTATGGAGATAAGATTGCAATTATTATATGGACAGATGAACCTGAAGGCATTATAATAGAAAATGCGGCAGCTGCAAAAGCTTACAAGAGTTATTTTGATATTTTATGGAAAGCTAGTAAGAAATGATAGAAATCTTTTAAAGCTATTACTTTATTCTATTTTGATGCAATTAAATATAGTTCATCCCTTTACTTTTTATACTAGGGGAGATAAATTTGATCTTAGTGCTAGGTCTGAAAAAAATAGAGCTAATCAAAAAATGCTTAGACAGCTTGTTAGAACTTCCTTAAGATCAGAATGTGAAGTTTTAGCCCATGAATTTTATTCTGGACAAGTTGCTGAAATTTTTGGAGAGGTGATGTTTGGTAATACTCCCATATACAAGATGCTTGATCAATATAAAGTAAATTGGATATCTACAACTGATTATGGGCTTCCACTTCCTAATGATAAACCTAAAGGTATTTCTAAGAAAGATTGGGAACAGCTTAAAGAGTTAGTTATTTCACATTCAGAAATGAAGAAAAAAGTAGAAAGACATGAAACTTACTTTTTTGTTGGAGGATTTCTTGAGCTTTGTTTAGCTAACTGTATTGGATATGTTTATAGTCATACTGGTAGTGAAGAAAGGAAGCTTTTTTATGTGCCTGAACTATGTGTTGTAAAAAATACGGGAAATTTAGAAAAAGTATTACCTAAATTTCAGGAAAGAGGTATTTTTCCTATTGGTTATGAAGAAGCTTTGGAAATAATTAAACAAAATAAGTAATTATTCTAATAAAATTAATCCAAACATTACTAAAATTCCTAAAACAAACAATGCTAATTGGGCTAGAGAAACCTTAAGTTTAGTTTCTTTATGAAGTTCTGGTATAAGATCAGAACCTGCAATATATATGAAATTTCCTGCTGCAAATGGAATTAAGAAAATTAAAATATTTTCAATACTTGATCCTATTAATAATGTTAAAACAGCTCCTAGAATTGCGGTAAGGGCAATTAAAAAATTAGCTAAGATTGCTTTCATTCTTGAATATCCTCCATAAACTAGAACTCCAAAGTCGGATATTTCTTGAGGAATTTCATGAAACACAACTGCAATTGTTGTCGCTATTCCAACAGGTATTGAAATTAAGTAACTTGTCGCTATTATTATCCCATCAATAAAATTATGGACTCCTTCTCCAACTAGATTCATTGTTGAAAGATGGTGTGGATGAGCTTTTGTTGTTGGAAGATGACAATGTCTCCAATGAATTATTTTTTCAGCTGCAAAAGAAAATCCAATTCCTGCTAAAACTGAAAATGAAATTATTAAAGAAAATCCTGATGATTTAACCGCTTCTGGAAGCAAATGAATAAACGCATCTCCTAATAATGCCCCTGCTGAAAAAGAAATCATATAAATTAGAAGTTTCTCAAGTTTTTCTACTCTTAATGAAAGAAAAAAAATTCCTATGAGCGATATCGCACTAACTGCTATAACACTTATAATAGTATATAGCCAAACATCTAACATTAATTAGATTAGTTAAATATAGTTTTTAAAGTTGATTATTTTTTGATTTTACTTTTCCAATTATAAAACCTATTATTATCCCTATAATCATGAATATAATTCCAAAAAATAATGCAAAAACAGTCATCATCGCACCAGATCCATCTGCCGATAAAAATTCTCTTTTATTGGCTCCTCCAATTAAAAAGAGGAATATCATACATATTGAAAAAAATATTGGGAGTAATAAACCAATAATTCCTCCCTTTAACCAATAAGACCAACTTTTCCAACCCATTTTACTTCCTTTTTTTCTTAAATAACTTCTTTAAAGAAAACTTCTTAGATTCCTGAACTCTTTTATTTATCCAGTATGCAAGAATTATTACTAATATTAAACCTGCTAATGAGATAAGGAATCTAAACATATTATTTGCATTAGGCCAGTAACTTCCTGCTCCATAAATTAGAGTTACTATTCCTGCCAACATTATTCCTGCCCCTACAGCTTCTAATGCAAATAATGCAGCTCCGATTATAATCAGTATTACTCCTATTGGAACTGTAATTAAGAATAATGTTTTAGAGTATGATTTTTGAGCATCTTGGAGATTTAGATTACAATCATAGTATAAATCACAATAACCTTCTGGACCTTGTTTAACTGGTGTTGGGGCATATCTTCCATCTGTATAAACTGGATTCCATTTTCCTCCAACAGCTTCACATTGTTGAGAAGTGTTAATTTCGTAAACTTGAGTTATATTTCCACAATAGACATCCCATTGTGGAGCATCTCCATAAAATGCAAGAATTCCATATATTGCTACGAAACTTGCTAGAATTGTTATTGCTAATCCAATTAAGATATTTTTAATGAGCATATTTTAACTAAGTTTTTTTATTTTATAAAGCTTTACCGAAAACTTTAAATAC